>NZ_JAEHCH010000046.1:0-19428 GCF_016483245.1 Bacillus cereus group sp. N31
GTGCCGGGCTTCCTCCACTTGGTACTGATCTTGGCGTTTCTACTGGTGCCGGGCTACTTCCACTTGATACTGGTCTTACTGTTTCCATTGGTCCCGGGCTTCCTCCACTTGGTACTGATCTTGATGCTTCTACTGGTGCCGGACTTCCTCCACTTGGCACTGGTCTTGGCGTTTCTACTGGTGCCGCGCTACTTCCACTTGATACTGGTCTTGCTGTTTCCATTGGTCCCGGGCTACTTCCGCTTGGTACTGGTCTTGCTGTTTCCATTGGTGTCAAGCTACTTCCGCTTGGTACTAGTCCTGCCGTTTGACTTCCTTCACTTGCTCCCTGTCTTACTGTTCCTGGTGTTTGACCTCCTTCACTTGCTCCTTGCCTTACTGTTCCTGGTGTTTGACCTCCTTCACTTGCTCCTTGTCTTACGCCTCCTGGTGTTTGACTTCCTTCACTTGCTCCATTTGATTTTCCAGCTTCTTTCATTTCATCTTGAAGACTTGTTGTTCCCGATTCTTGCCCATTCGCTATCCCTGGGCTTTCGTTTCCCCCTTTTTTCATGTCTTCTTGAATAGATGGCGTACCACCATTCTTTTTATCTTTTTCCTTATTTAAGTTACCTTTATCTTTTTCCTTATTTGCTACATCATTTCCACTTGCTTTCTTCTCACCAGCTTTTTTCATTTGATCTTGCAATGAATCTTTATTTTCAGATTCATTTCCATTTTTCAAGCCACTTATGAGACCAGCCATTCCACCTGTTGCCATCGCTGCCGCACTTGCGGTTTTAGCCGCTGCAACACCAGTTCCTTGCGCTGCACCTTTCGCTCCTTTTCCAATCATATTTCCTAGACCCTTCATTGGTTTTGAACTTGCAAGACCAGCGATTCCTTTACCAAGTGCGTAACCACCTACTAACATGCCCCAACTACTCTTTAAACCAATATCTATTCCAAATAGTCTTTCTACGACTGCCGGGCCATCTAGAACTGCCATACTAAATGCGGCTAATGCAATCAGATACGGTACACCATTTAATTTGTCATGGAGAAACGCTGTTCCCATTATATATAGCTTCAAAGATAGGAATATCATAATCGTTGCTATAAATATGTTGAGGATATTAGATAATACAGCTTTTAACTTTTGACCATTCGCAACATCCGCTGGTGCTAATATGTTGGCTAACAAATAGTTAAATGCTAATTCATAACATAATCTAGCTAATTTAATACTTACCAATAACAAAGTTAATCCTGTTATCAGTAAAGTAAAGAATATGTTCCAAAAATTCCAATGCCAGCGATAATACTTTTCTGGAAAGAAATCAAACCATCCATCTTTTAGTTCAGCTAAAGATGCAACTCCTAATGCATCCATCACCCTTTTATTCTGTAGGATTTTTTGACCACCATCTGATAAATCCTTGTCTTTCGTAAATTTGAAATCGGAATCAATTTTTTCTGTAATATCTATTTGTCTAATATTTTTTTCAGGAATATTATTTTTCGGATTCAAATCTTCTTTCTTTTTCCATCCATTTTGATCTATTACTGCAACATCTGTTATGTTCTTCTTAATAATTTCATCACTTAAGGAACCTTTTTGTTCTGATTTTACAACTGCTATGGCATCATCGGTGAACTTATCAACCTTTGTCATACCAGTACTTAATAAACAAAGTACACTCAGTGTTACAAAAATATTGATGATAATTTGAGAACGGTTCATTTGTTTGTTCATAATGAACATGTAGCCAATATATAAAAACGATATGGCTAAAAGAACGACAAACAATGGATATAGCATATCAACAAAATTTTGTATTTCTGGTGAATTAAAAAATCCTTTAATCCCCAGTATGGCATCTGTCACACCTTCTAAAGCATCTACAACTAAAGATAATCCTACAATTAGAAACCATCCTAGCCAACGCAATACATAATTCACAATGTCTCCTACTTGAAGATAATCCGAGAACGTTTCTAAGACCTTTAAAATCTCTTCATCTTTCACTATTTATCCTCCTCTCATGCTTATTACTGTCCTAATACTTCTTTTGCTGTCCAATTCACTCTCTCATTCAGTCTGTCAATACGAATAATCAATTTCCCCTTTTGTTCCCGATCTACTGAAAGGAAAAGAACCGCATCTTCTAAACCAAGAATGACCTCATTTTCTTCTGTTACAAATGGCGAGTAACTATCTAAAATCAATTGCATTTTATCCGTTATTGTCGGTACACACATTCCCTCTTCCTCCTTTATGTTTGGAATCAAAAAAGCACTCAATTATTTGAGTGCTTTCTAACTTGTTACTTTTTCTTTTTCTTCTAAATCACGCAAGATTCGATTAATCTTATTTTCGACTGCTTGATAAACACTTTTGTCAATGTGGTCATTGTGAGCTAACATTTGAAATTCACTGTAAAACTCGCCCATTTCTTGATTTTCAACTTCATTTATTGATTTGCCTAACTGCGCTAAAAAGAACTTATCAACCAGTTTTAAAACCGCTAAATCAGATTCAAAAAATTCGTTAACCGTTTTTTCTTTCCAATTTTCAATGGAGAGGGAATCAAACGGGCTATTTTCCTGTTGAAACGCCTCTTCGGGAATCTCTTCATCAATTCCCATCATGGTTGGTTCTTCTATTGGCTGCGGTGTCTCTACTGGTGGTAAATCTTCCTGTTCCGGCTCTGATGGTTTTTCCTTTCTTTCTCCTAAAAAATCTACAATGAGTGAATTTGGATTTACGTCATCATGTAGGGAATCAATATCTATATCTAAAATAGATTTATCTGTATCGAATTCTACGCCTAAGTACTCCCATCTGTATTTTAAGGCTGTTTCTCCCGTATTATAAATTGGGCGAGGTCTGATCCGTTTTCTGTTATTATCCTGACGTTTTATAACACGAATAACGGCACTTTCTCCTTCTTTAAAATTCATAAGTTCATTTGATGTTAACAATGGGCGTTGATCTAGACCTTCCGTTTTATTTTTATCAGTAGAAAGACCTTTTCCACTTCGGGAAGGTAGGTTAATTGTCTGATTCCCAAGCTTTTTTGACACTTTTCCTGCTGTTTCTTGATCGTTTGTTAAAATGTAGATTGTATTCCCACAGTTGCCATCAATGGTACCTGCATCATCTCCATACTTATTTTTCAATTGTGTATAGTCCTGGATAACAAGGTTAAAACGAACATTTCTACCAAGACAAACCGTAATAATATTCGCCATTCCTTCAATACTCGGCATGTTGCCAAATTCATCAAGTAAAAAAACTACTTCTCGATGACACTTGTTACCTCTCGCAATTGATGCACCCTTAGCTAATATGAAGTAGAGCTGTCTTACGAAAATAGAAGCAATCACATGATTTGAAGTATCATAATCAGGTGTAATCATAAAAATAGCAATTGGTTTATCGAAATAATCCACTTTTATTACTTGTATATCTTCATTTTCTTCTACTACTTTAAATTCTGTATGACCCGTCTTTTCATCTATTTTCGTAATGAAAATAGATACTTTCTTTTTCTTATTGTCCTTTTCATTACATTGAATGGTATCCCCAACTTTTATTGCTTTCTTGAAATCTAATGCAAAACGTCCTTTAATATCTGCTTTAATTGACTCCTTTGAGCCATCTGGAAATACAATTTCTACTCGTTTTCTAGGTGCCACTTTTCCTTTTATTGTTTTTCCAAAACCGACACGTTTTAAATCCACACTATTTTTTGCTGTCATTTTAGCGATTTCATCAAATGTAAAAATAGAAAGTCCGTTCATGGTTTGGGTAAAAATCCCGCCTCGTGTCGTTCCTTTCGAGAAGTTTGAGGTTGCATATTGCATTTTTGCAACACTATTGGCTGGTAATCCTTCAAAGTAAAAATCCAATGCATTTTGTGGATCTGCTTTCGGATCTACGATTATCTCTTTTGAACCAAGTTCTGATAACATATTTGCAACTGTATACATTGTGATTTTTTCTTCTGTACCTTCCGCAATGCATTTATCTGTAACGGCTAATATCATGGCGTTACACAAGCTCATAGCGCACTGTTGCCAAAAAGGATCTTTTACAGTTGGGTTGTAATATAAAGTGTGAGAAAGTGTTTTACATAACGCTTGGGCTGTTGAATAATCTCCCTCTTTATAGGCATCTTTGACTAGCTGCAATAAGTTATAACTCATAGAATCAAGTGGGGTTGATAAATTCAAAACTTCAATGTGATACCCTCGTTCTTCCAGCGTTTCTTTCGATGCGCTGAACAATTCCCCCTTTGGATCGTTAAAAATTAAAGATGGTTTATGTTCCGCTCTAGAATAGACATCAATTGTAGGAAATACAAAGGTTTCCCCTTTACCAGAGCGTGTTGTACCAATGATTAAATTGTTTACCGGACTATCATCAATAAATACCTTGTCACCTAATCGTGAAATAACAACACCACCGCCACCTTTAAATGATTCCTCTCGATCCGGTACAGCTCGATACTGCTTTTTCAGCTCTTCAACTGTTGTAAAACGACTAGATCCTTTCTGATGATTATTTAAGTTTTTAAAGGAAGATTTCAATTTGTACACTGTTCTCGCTATAGTTCCAATCACTACAAGGAAAACAAGCATGTAGTAAATTGGATGTTCTGCAATTGGCATCTGAAAAAAAAATCCTACCTCCATATGGAATGGTTTAGGATGTAATAAATCACTAAATGTTGTTTCTATCAGCTCTAAAGATAAGTTGAGTAAAAAATTAGCGATCAAAAACATTCCAACAAACAAAAAAGCACTCAATGGAATGAGTACTTCTTTTTCAGCCAATTTATATTTGATTGATATCTTTTCACTATACATATCAAAGTATCACCTCTGTTCAATCTAGCTTCAAATTAAAAAGGTACTCTTTTTATGAGTACCTTTTTGGCAATATCAGTTGTTTTCTCTTTATTTACTTGCTACCATCTTTTCATTTTGTTTCAGCACTGGCTTTTCTTGATTTGTTGGTTTTTCCGGTTCTGTTGGCTTCTCTGGATTTGTTGGTTTTTCCGGTTCTGTTGGATTTTCTGGATCTGTTGGTTTTTCTTGTTCTGTTGGTTTTTCTGGTTCTGTTGGTTTCTCTGGATCTGTCGGTTTCTCTGGATCTGTCGGTTTCTCTGGATCTGTTGGCTTTTCTGGATCTGTTGATTTAAAAGGTTCTGTTGTTTTTTAATTTTCTGTAGTAATATAATGTTCTGTAGGTTTATAAGAATCTGTATGATTATCCGGTTCTGTCGGTTTCTCTGGATTTGTTGGTTTTTCCGGCTCTATAGGCGGCTTTGGTTTTTCTGTCCCTTTATTTTCCGTATTACCATTCTCACCCTCCGTTATAATTGTTGGGGTTACAATTGCATCTGGTCTCTTCTCTGGTGGAAGAATATCTCCTATACTCGCTACCGAAGAATCAATATTTTGATCACCGAATGCAAAGTGATCTCCATTCACGGTGACTTGTGGCTTATTATCCGTAATAGCTGCAATCACATTATCCTTTGCTGTATCCTGAATTGATTTATCTTTCGTTTCTTTATCAAAGAGTGCTAGAACACGGGAAGTCGTTTCATCCCCATTTTGAAGATTACTTACAATAGATTTCTCTTTAAAATTAATTTTCGATTTATCCAGTTCTTCGAGAACATAAGCAACTTCATTATCCTTACTTTGAATTGCATTTTCTGTAATTGCTTCGAAATCTTGTTTGTTCAGATCTTCTTTCTTTTCATCCGGCTTATTCTTATCTACTTTTTTTGTAATAGCTGATTTACTTTTTGATGATTCCTTACTTCCAAACCAACTGCAACCTGTCGTACTTAATATCAATGAACCACCAAGAAAAACAATCCCCATTTTTTTATACAGATTCTCATAATTTAAAGGCATGTTATTCTCTCCCCCTTAGATGTTCTGCAGATCTTTATCAATTTTTTCAATCTTAGCTTTCTTTTCTTCTTCATTTACCGTAGATTGTTGAATATCTCGTTTTTCTAATTCTTTGACCTCTTTCATTACATTTTTATTTCCTTGCGTTTTGGCAAAAGAATAACAATCTTCATATTTTTTTAGATTTACAAAAGCTTCAACAATGAGTTTTTCACGTCTACCGTCCATATTGACTTTCCCTTTAAGCTTAATTACCTCCTCATATTTCTTATTAAGTGCTGCTTTTTCAAAGTCGATTACATCATTTTTGACATCAATTTCATTGATTTTATTCATATTGTCTATTCCGATAAAATAAGCAACCACACTTTCTGCAAATTTCGGCTCATATTGTAATGCCTTATTCGCCTTTCCATTTAATAAATAAGTAAATAGAACTGCCTTCTGGCTATCTTTATCTAATTCTGTGTAATTGACCTTATCGAAGTATTTAACGGCTTCTCCATACTGTTGAATGGCTGCCTGTTGTAATCCTTTTACAACATATTGTTCAGAGCCAGCATTTGCACTCGAAACTGGTTCGGAAGAGAATAACTTAAAGGCAGATATGGCTCCAGCTCCAATTAACACCATACTTCCTATGACACTCGCAATAATCTTGAATCCTTTTCTATTTTCCTTTCCAGGCTTTATTTGTGTTTTTATTTCATCCGATGGACTATAAGAGGGTTCTTCCTTCCTTTCTGGTGATTCTTCTCGATATTCATATTCTTCATGAAAAGGAGAATCATTGATTTCTCTTTCTAATGTTTCTAACAGTTCCTTCTTTTGTTCCTCTTGTTCCGGATCTAATTGCATCACATTCATTTTTTTAGAAATGTGATCAAAAATATGATCTGCATATCTCGAACCAAGTGATAACGTACCGTTATAAATTTCATTGGAATGTCCATCTAACAAATCAAAATCAATATGTTCTTGCCGCCCTGCCTCTCTATAAACTCGTTCTAATCGCTTCGTTAAGATATAAGCTTCATGAAACGAATATTGCTTACCCGACTCAATTTCTGTTCCATTGCTACTCTTAAAAATGACAAACATGGCTTCTCCTTTCTTCCATTTGATTTATATTTACTTTCATTTCGATTAATCTCAAAATGCATAGTACAAAAAAGAACCTAATACAAGGAAGACAGCAAATAAAAACGCTAATGGTAAAAGGTCTCTTAACAACCTGCCTAAAAAATCAAAAGCTCGCTCAGTTGACACCATACACATGAAAATAAAATAACAAACAGTAAATGCTAACATAGCTATCAGTGCCACGATCATGTAGAATCCTACTGGATTACTATAAAACTCTTTAAAGGACTGTACGATAAATCCCATAATCCAGCCTCCTTTTTGTATCAAATTCAAATTGTATTAAATACACTCAAATATACAACTTTCCAAATCAAACTTTATTTAAAATCTTTATATGATGAATAAAATATACCTTTCTTCGCAAGCGAAAAGTTTATAGCTATTGGTGGATTGAGTTTTTCAGTCCATTTGTATCCTTGACTAATGTAAAACGCTAATTCATCTTTATTTAAATATTTTCGTTTTCCTTCGATCGCATAAAGTTTACCTTCTGGATATCCAAATTTTCGATATTCCCATAAGATAGTAAGATCATGAAAATTGAATGTATTAAATTGAATGGCGATAACGCTTGTTTCTAAACTCCCCTCTTCATATTTTTGGAGACGAAAAGGGAATCCATTCTGACCGAATGTTGGGCTAACTACAATTTTATCGCCATTCATTTTCTCCATCCAATTCAAATATAAATCTTTAGGCACTTCAAACTCTTCACATGTTTTTTTGATAAATGTAAAATAGTGATCCTTATCAAAATTAATAATTAAAGACATCAAAACCCCTCTCTTTTTCTATAAAATTCAAATTCTAATAAAAAAAGGCAACAAAAAAAGCCATACCCTTTGCATAGCCTCCTCATTGCCTTAATTATATTTTTTCACTATTTCATCCAGAAAAACGGGAATAAGATTTGACCAAATTTCACATTGCTATTTACACTCTCTGCTAAGTATTGGCATCCCATTACGATAACAAGTCCGGCTGCCCCACCAATAAACCACCAAATACATTTATGTCTTCCTCGTTCACCGCCCCAAATTAATAGATAAGCGCCCCAGCAAAATACAATTGCTGTACTCACCATTGCTCCTCTTTGCATCCATGTAATAAATGAGTTCCCCGTATTAATTAGACCATCCATCGCATCACCTAACACTAACATTTGAGCTATTGTTTCCAACATATACATTCACTCCCTTTTCATTTTTAGATGCTTATACGTTACTAAGCTGACTTGACTCATTCGCCTTGCTGTCTTCCTTTACTTCTGTTGATGTTGCTTTATAAGCTTGTAAAGCTTTCATTACTAAATCTTGATTTTCTTCAATGTATTTCTGATGATGTAAATGAAGCCAATGGTTATAATCCTGACCATTGGCTCTTAATAGGTTTGCTACCATATCTTTTTCTTTTTTTAATTCCCTCTGTGTAATTGCCACTATATCACCACCTTTCAATGATTATGTGATTACTTCTGATATTGCTCTTTGCAATTTTGAACAAAATAGGTAACATCTTTTTCAAGTTCCGAAAGTTTATCAATTGTAAATTTAATCTCTTTTTTCACCTTACCTTTTTCATAATATGCAAGAGTATCCCTTCTTTGCGATAATCCCCAATCATGGGGGTTACTTGTACTTGGAATATCGTCACGATTTTCATCTAAACCTTTTACTTCAATCTTTTCTTTTTCAGCTATTTTTTTTACAAGGAAGATCCACTCTTCACTATGTCTCATGTTAGATGTTAGCATAACAAAACCTGTGCCATCTTCACTCATGAACTTCTTCATTTCTAACGGACTAAGTCCCATTACTTCCCCTTTTCCCGAACTAAAGACAAATGTTGAACCAATACCAATTGCAATTAACAGTCCAACAACAGCGGAAATGATCCACCCTTTACGACTCATGCATGTTCCTCCCTATGTCATATTTTAATAAGCGATTTTGAAGTGTGATGAGACACTTTTAAACTTCAACATCTGTCTTTATTTTATAACATTTAAAGGAAAGTGGGATAGAAAATGGAAATATCATTTATGGCTGGAATGACGAACCCTGTATTGGCATGCGTATAGAAACTAACCCCGACCTAGCTTCTATAGGCCCAATACTGCACTACGTATTTTGGCATGAACGTAGAACCTTATGTATCTACTGTTTGTATGGTTCATCGCTTCTTCAGAATGTCAAAATGGGATATTCCTCACGATCACTAGCGCAAACAGATTTTTGATACAATGTATTTTCCATTGGTCACAGATGAGTTTTACGTTCTTACTCACCCAACGATAATCGTATACCTAACCCCTCTAGTGACCTTTTGAGGGGAGGCACGCATATATATTGTATATTTCACCTTTCTACATCATTACTGAAAGGAAGAGATACACAATATATATCTAAATTGTCAAAGAACAACTTACTTTGTGCTATGTTCTCAGCACACTTCAAAATCGCTTTTTTTATTTACACTTTTGTTTGACAGCTACTAATTCCGCATGTTTATTTTTCCGTTTAGCAATTAAGTTTTGATGTTCATCTCTAACCGAGCGTACTTGATAATAAATTTGAGCCACCTTTTCGATGCTTCCTGTGCTATTTTCAATTGCGATGGTGCCTTTCAGTTCATATGTTTTTCCATCAAAAGTTTTAACACTATGAGCTTGTGATGCCGCAATATCATAAAATGTGAGTCTTTTTTCTTTTCCCATATGAATGCCTCCTATTTTTGATAGAGAAGGGAGAAAAAAACGTCTCCCTCGTCTAGTTTTCTAGCCATCTAGATAGGATGAAATAGTGAACGAGTGCTTCATATCATGCTAGGATTGTTGTGTTATACGAGGTTATGATGCGTTGTGCTGCCTCTTTTCCGTATATGTACTGTAATGCGGATTGAGATTCAACTACGATTGAATGCTGAATGTGGTATGTTGCGCTTTCTTTTAAAAACTGCTCCATATGAGGGATCGGGTACAAATCATATTGATGAAATACCAGGTGAATCGGTCTTATATTCTTGCATTCTGTTAGATATTGAAGAAAATTTGATAATGCTTCTCCTCTCTCTTGATACGTACTTGTTTCCGTTTCGATACTGATATACACAACCGATTTTTGCTTTACATCCATTTCAAGCGTTTCATAACCAGTTAGTAAATCATGTTTGATGGTGTGATATCCTTGTTTTCGTTTTTCGTGATGGGTATCTTCATAAAAGATGCCTTTCGGATCAAAAATGAAAATAAAATCATCAGTTGTTTCTTTCACACCTTCTATGACTGATTTATACGCCCCAAAACGAGCTTTTATCACGCCTGCGACCTTTTCCCTTTCATTCAGCTCTTTCAACACTCTAATCAACTTTGTATACTTCTTAGCTACACCTAACATACGTTGCACTCCTTCCTATTTCATTTTCCACTAATAACTAGTACTGAAACCCAAGATACTCTCTCTGTTTCTCTAATTTTTCATATTGTTCTTGCTGCTCATCTAAAATTCGTAAAATTGTACTGATTGTGCCTTGCCTTGTTTCTTTTGCTGATAAGGCTAATACGCTAAACATTTGATAGGCCGGATGATCTTTCTTCAATAACTCACTTAATTCCAAAAGATAGGGATCTTTTTCTTTTGCTTGTTGTACAAATTCCCTAACCTTTTCTAAATCTAAATAATAGAAATCTCCATGTCGTTGATTTAAGTACAAAATAATTCCTGCTAGTAAGTTCGTAGCGGATTCTATCCAGAAATCATACCGTTCTTTCAGCTTGATTACAGTTTGAGCGATTGAAATACCTTGTATAAGTTCTTTAGAAAGCCAAGCATTCTTGCACCGCATCACGGCTTCCCCAAGTTTCCCTAAATTTTTTATTTTACCGACGTAGATTTCTGACATCTCATCTCCCTCTCGGTTTCTTATATCTTGCTCTCTATCCAAAAAATAACTGTCCAAATGGGGATGACGAGTAAACATGCATTCCGACATCCAATAACGAGGCCTAACGGATTTTCAGCTACATCACTAAAATGAGGTTCATATTCTTTTATATCACGATTGAGCTTTCGTACGGATTCTAACTGCAAATACGGCTCCAATTAAGCCAAGTACAACACATTCAAGACTGATCCATTTTAAGTAAGGATTTTCGGCTTTTCCGCCTGTTGTTGGAAGATAAATTTCAATTTTCTTTGGTGTTTGTTGTGGTTGCTTCATGTGTGGAGTAAAGAGTTGTTCGGTTACTTTTGGTTGTGGTATTCCTAGTTTTTGTGGTTAAAATTTGACCAGCTTCTTTAATTTCACAAGAATGGGTTTCTGCTAAATTAATATTCATTTAATACGATTTTTTACATGTACGTTGAAATACTATAAATCAGAAATTTCAGATTTAAAAACTTAAAAAATAACAATAAAATTGTACCTTTTCTACAAGGTTCATTTACAATATAACTGTATAAGTATTTTGGGGGAAAATAGTTTATTTCAACTTTGCCCGAAAGTAAGTTGCAAAAAAAAGTTTCTCAATTGGTTCTTCAAAAAAAGCCGCAATACTTTTTGCTCTGCTAAAAATCAAACCTTTTCTGCCTGATTCTACATCGTATAAAGTGCTTGCAGGAATTTTTGAACCTTTTGAAACTTCTATAATTGTATAACCCTTTGACTCACGAATTTCTCGTAGAACTGTCAAATATCTCACCACCTTATTTATAGTTTATTCGTCTTTAAGCCTAAAATCAACACTATTTAAGTTATATTTTATAAAAAATAACACAGAAAATGTTAGAAGGAGCTGGAAATCATGTTTGGACAAAGATTAAGAGAATTAAGAAATAAAAAAAACATAAGCGCTACTGCTCTTGGAAAAGCATTAGGGATTGCACAAACAACAATTTCCAATTGGGAAAATTCAGGGGCAGAGCCAAATTATGAAATGCTAGTAAAAATCTCACGCTTTTTTGGTGTTTCAGTTGACTATTTAGTTGGAAATGACAATGATTCTAATAAAAATGAAATAAGTAGATTGGCAAAAGAATTATATGAAGACCTTAATTCAATCTCCCAAGATGAACGTCTAGAGATAGAAAAAGGATTATTAGAATACATAGAATTCCTTGGGTACAAAGTTAAAAAAAATAAAAAATAAATTCCCTCTTTTTTTAATTTGCTCTCTTTCTTAGGATAGGCTTTGAACTTTTATTTTTTTGTATATACGTTTTTAATTTACTATGTAGTCCAACATAATCACTTGTTTGTGACAACACTGATACCAAGAAATTATAATCAACTTGTTTACATATATTTTTCTTTTTCATTAAATTGGCACTCTCCTATAAGATAGATTTTATTTTATAAATTCCTATTTTTTTGCATTAGTGGAACGAAACATTACAAATTATTAAAAAATGTTCCACTCCTTAAATAACAAATGACACTACAATGTTTTGTAGTGTCATCTTTTAACAAGCCTATCACCCAGCGCCGCCACCAGGATCTACCATCATATATTGAATAACTTTAGCAATACTCCCTTGCAGTGGGAGCATTGTTAATGCTGTTATTGTAATTAGCAAATAAGTTTTCTTTGTCCAATTTTTCACTTGTACCACCCCTACTTCAATTTTAGTACATTTTTAGGAAGTTCTGCATAGAACAAGTCGTTATTTCTCTCAAATGCTAATAATGCATCCCTCATTAAAATCATATCTTCTCTTGCAAGAGCCTGAATGAATACTTGTAACGGTGTCACGAAACCATTTTCCCTTTTGATTTCTTCAATAAGATTATCTGCTTGTTGATTCATCCCTTTTTTGACATACAAATATGCAAGTTCTGCCGGGTTTTTTGGTTTCATATCATCTAGATCCTTTTCAAAATGTATGTTAAGAAAATCTAGAGTAGTTTGTATCATTTGTTTTTTCTTGAACATCTTTTTGTTATTTGGGGCTACCATAAGTTGCAATCCTTTATCCAAGTAGTACTTGGATAATTCATAATCGCTTAATATATATGTCTCACCCATGATACAATATGCTGTTGCTTTGGGTATTAAGGCGACTCTACCTTGTTTAGCTATCATTTTATTACATAATTCCCTTGCCTTTTCTAGCTCGTTATTCCTATGAAAACTTGTCGCAAGCAATTCCATGGTACGTAATTCATAAGAAGAACGTAAAAATGGATTTTTCATTTTTTTAATTTGTGATAATAAATCATTTGTATATTCACTTACTAAATTATAATTTCGATGATCAAAAAAAGCGTAAATTAGTGAAAAATCCATTGGGATTCTGCTAATATCATCTGTACTCTTTCTCTGTTCCATTTTCTTTTTCACTGTTTTTAAAAAAGTTTGTGTATTCATGTTCCCAGCATTTCGTAAATGAAGTAATTCATAAGCATTTGCAAATTTACGATTCAGTTTATTGTTAGATTCTTTTTCCTTATCAATTAAATATTGTAATAAATCTAGTTCTCCACACATGTCCAAATATTCAAAAGCAATTCTTAAATTCACTTTACGTTTTGCTTCTTCACAATATTTCAGTACTTCCGTTTTTCTAAAATTATAATCATGTGGATATAACATATTCAATATTTCAGTAAAAATATAAAAGTCAAACTCTCTTTTCTTAGTAAATGAATCATTTATTTTAGAATGGCTAGTATCAAATATTGCTGCAAGCTGCCTATTGGTAATACCTTTATCATTTAAGTCTTTATGAATTCTATCTAATATCATGGTATACTCTCACATCCCCTTGAAATGCTAATGTATAGGAAGATTTACACATATAGAATATTCTGTAAATATATCTTAACAGAAATCGGTGAAACTTTCGTTCCATTATAAATTTTTCTATATTTCTATATAATTAACTTAATTTTCAGTCAATTAATTGCGCTATTGTTCTAACTTTTAACCTATTCTTAGTTGATATCCCCAAAAAATCTGTGTAAAATAGTTACAAATGCATTATAAACTACTTATATTAAATTCATATAAAAAAAATAAAACCCCACCGCACGGTTTTTAATTAGTCTAGGTCGGCAAACTTCGAACTAATTAAAAACTCCTCTGGATAGGGTTTTAGATTCACACTACAAATGTATGTGTTTTTCTTTAGTATCATACTTGATATTAAAATTATACCATAAGGTGCATACATTGTGAATATAAAACCCCTGTTTTCCTATTTATTTGTGGTGGGAAATTTAGGAGGGTTTTTCTGTGTTATTGCACAACTTTTTACTTAGTCGAGCGAAAGCCGAACTAAGTCCTCACATCAGTCACCTATCAAAGAAAACCGGGGCTATTAATCATTCAATAAAAAAAGTTACTACTTACATTGACAATATTGTCCTAGAATATGAGGGTGTTACCACTAAAGATTATCTTACCAAAAGAAAATATGAAGCTTTAGAGACTGTTTTATCTTATTTAGTACAAGAAGGCTATAGTCAAGTTAGGCAAGAACACATTAGCAAAAAATCAGGCATTTCAAAACCAGTCATTAACTACGTGTTAACATGGCTGCAAGATCTGGGTGTATGCCAACAAATTAAAGTGCGAAGACATGGTAAAATCGCCCCTTCAATTTACATATTAACCATACATAACAACTATTTAAAAATCATTGAATATTTTAAGATAAAATGGGCTTTAGCAATTGATGTGTGCTCTACTTTCACTAAATTTCTACGTGAAAAACTCTTTAAGAAAAATTTTGTAGCCAATCCTGAAAATCTAAAGAATGATATACAAGTCTCGTCTAATTCTTTAGATGTTTTCGACATAAATAAACAAGAAAAATCAGATAAGGATTGTGAATTAAAAGAAAAGCATAACAGATTACAAGATTTAGATGACTATCTAAGTGAGGATCAGAGAAAAGCTTATTACTACATTTTAAGCCAAGAACTAAATCATCTTAGTGAAAAAGATGCATATACAATTGCTTTAAGGATGCCACATTATATCGACCGCTATGCTAGATGGGATTTTGAAGAATGTGTGCAATGGTTCCAATACAATGAAGCTCAAAATAGCAATCCTGCACATTTTATAAAAATGTTTGGGCAAAAATCTAAACAAAACTGGGAACGAAGAAATCAAAACGCACTAGAAAAGAAATCACTGCATGGTTTAAATAAAAAAAGAGAATTTGTTTTCTATAATTTTTTAAAAGAGAGTAATTAAATTTAAAAAATCATACTAGTCTGTAGCCTTGCTTAAAAAAATCAACCATAGCAAGGCTATTTGTCATATCCTCTTATAAACAGTCATAAACTTGCTATTTTTTGACACAAGAAACTTCAAAATACAAATCATCTTATAGGATTTGTATTTTGAAGTTCCAGGCAATCTACGTATACAGTTAACCATAATATATTTATAGTTAACTCTTCTTTAACTATCAAATTAAACTTGAAATTTACTAAGAGAAAATGCTGAATAGCTTGCTAGAGTAAGTTTAAAAGCATCATTATTTATTCTAATGTTATTAATGGTTTTACTTTTTAAAACAAGATTTATTTAATATAGCATTCTGGAATTCTTTCTCTTTTGTCTAATTTTAGGGAATCCGATTCAACTTGCAAAATATATAAATGATTATGTAGATGCCTGTAATCAGCTTCCCTAAAATCTGATAAAATTCTATTCATTTCAAATGGAATCTATATGCCTCCCCCTTCCTCCCCCACTTCTAAAGAATATCACTAGCTATTGAATGCACTTTAAAAAGATCGACCATACTAAAAAACGTAAACTATTAAATATAACCTAGTAGCATTATTTTTTTTAGGATTAAATACCTCTAATACTTTGTAGATTATGTAAAAATTTAAAACACCTCATAAGTCATTTTGAGGAACAAAAATTTCATTAGAAGTATCCCTATTTCAAATTGAGTATTATTATTTACTAGTAAAACGCTATTTAAACGCATAGCGTTCAATACATCCCTATTAACTTTCCTTATATTTAGAATTAAAAGAATATTAACTAGATACTAATTCTATTAATGAAAACTTTGATTCTTGCACATATATCTAGTAAAATTCTTATATTGGAAACAAACTTTTAATAATAAAATTTCAAGTAATTCTTTAGTTATTGTATTGTCTACTAAATATCTTTTTACTTCCAAAGGTGAACGTTATCAAAACGGATAACCTTTATAATTTAATTAACATTAATACTAGATACATAGACTAATCTAGCACACAAGTAACTGCACTGAAAACATTTTAAAGGTAGTAAAGCTTCTTACTGAGTGGCCCAATAAAGATTTTTATTATTAGAGGAATGATCCTTCTAGTAAAGAAAGAATATCTAACACACAAATAATGGAGGTGTGAAGTTTGGAATATGGATATTTTGCACAAGAAGTAGCAAAGCAACTGGATATAAACACTAATACACTTCGTAGATGGTCAATTGAACTAGAAAAAATGGAATACATATTTGAAAGAAATGAACGTAACCAACGAATTTATTATGAAAATGATATAGATATTTTAAAACAAATGAAGGAATACCTAAATCAAAACTGGAAATTAGAAGAGGCCGCTACACGAAGCATGGAAACAATCGAAGAAAACGCCACGAAAACGGATGGTGTTCAGGAAGAAAACGAAACTGAAGTAACACTTCAGAAACGTTCACAAACAGATATTTCAATAATTCAAGATAAGTTTTCCTATATGTTTAACCAGCAAGAAAAAATTGTACAACAAAACCAAGATATTATTAATTTATTATTACAAGAACGCTCAGAAAAGGAAGAAAAAGATTCACAAATCCAGTTACTACAGGAAAAACTGGATAAAGCCATTCAATTGTTAAATGAAGATCGCCAAGAACAACAAGATAACAGTAAACAAACGTTCATTCAACGTTTGTTCAATCGAAAATAATTGGGCGATTTTCTTTTAAACACATTTCCCAAATAAAAAAAAGCGGTAATTACCGCTTTTTTTTATTCTTCAAATCACCTTCACAAGGCTAAACATACATCATTAAAAAGAATTCCTCTTATGTCTGTCTTTAATACCTATTTAATTTCAAAAGTAAAACGTATATTTACTAATATACATCTAACTAATACTCATTAAAAGTTCATACATATCGCCTAAGTATAATAAAGAGAAAATCACTTAATTTCAATTATAATATTATTAGTTGAAAAAGCCAAAAAACCCTGTCTTTTTCTCAACCTTTTCTTAATTACTTTTCTTAATTCAAACATATCAAAGTCATCTCAATCCTTTTAATATCAAGGGATTAACGCACCATAAACGCATAGCGTTCACGATGAATTTTAGTTTTTATATACTTCAATTCTATATAGTTATTCCTCAACTCAAATTTAATTTTGTATAAAATTTAGAGTATTACTTTCAATTTTATTGCGTTGAAGGTACTTCCACCATTTCAACATTTAGAAGTATTTATATATTTCTTTGGCCTTACCTATGAATCCCAAAAATCCTCGGTATTAATTAATATCAATGTATAGATCGTTATTTTCAAAATTCCATCAGTTTTTCGGCAAGCTCGGTTAGACACTGTAACGCCCTAACTTCTTGATATTTTTATATTATAGAACTTAAGTAAGAATGCCCTAACCCCATAAAATAATGGGTTTAACGGATCATGAACGCTATGCGTTCATGATCATTGGAACGTTAATTTACCACTTCACAAGCGTTCATTATGTATTCATTTTAATCTTGTTGTAATGAAATTATATATTGAATACTTAAATTACGTTTCTTTATTACAAATATAGAATGCTAGCTTATTTTAAATGAAACTACAAATTTAAAATAACGCGTCCCTAAATTTCACAAACAAAGCTTTCTTGATCCTCAACTTCCAGCTTTACCAGCAAATCTTTTATCATTATCTCTAAGCAATCTTAGTACAAGTCGCATCCCTCTACCTCATAAACGTTGATATGAAAGGGATAGTCGCTACAAAAACGGATGGCGTTTGCGTATTCTTAAACACTAAAATAACACTTTGATAACGTTTACGCCTTAGGCGGTTTAGTTACATTCTCTAAAACATCACATCCTCTTGGAAGTATTGAACTTTCAGATCCAACTAACTACTTTATTTACTAAAAAATGAATTCTAACTTAAATAATTGGGTTGGTTCATATACAAATTACTCGCTCTAATTAATGCTTTTATTATTACTTTTGAACACTATAACTTAAGCGGACTATCAGTTATTACACTAAATCTAGAGGGTCATGCCGAATGTTATTATGTAAACTGTGAACTCACATTATATAAATGGATCAGAGAAAGCATAACATCCTAAATTAATATATTTAATGGCTTACATGTTCTTCTAACATATTGAGAGATTATAGGAATGAGGGACTAATATCAGTTAATAAGATAGAAGAATGTTGGCATATGTACGCGAGAGAAAATGAGTTAAACATAAGTGTTCCAGATGTATGGGTGTTTAGAGATGGTTCCAAGGAAATGAGAGATGCATTAAGAAGTTTAGTTGTTAAGGGAATCCAAACAGGAACATACGCTGCACATTGTGTTTACGGGCTTGAAGGAGAAGAAATTCAAAAGTTTGGTCAGTACGCTATTGTATTGACTGGAGACAATACTCGATTAGCAATTATTAAATATACAGAGATTGATTTTTAAAAAATGAATAAAGTAACAAGTGATTTTTCCAAATCTGAGGGTACAGGTGATTTGAGCTATAATTATTGGTATAGTGAGCGTGTCGAATTTTCCACTTAGGAATTAAGCCTGTATGGACTTACTTTTGCTCCAAACTTATTGCTAATTTGTCAAACGTTTAGGGTAATGGATGTTTATAGAGATAGAGTATAAATTGAAATCCAAACATGCTTTATTCTAGCTATATATATACAAGAAACAGGCTGTAAAAATCCGATTTTATAGCCTGTTTTTAAACAACTATTTTATTTTTAAAACAACTTTGTTATTCGTTAAAAAAAACCTTACAAACGTTGTTATTAAAGGGATGAACGCCATAATAACGTATAGCGTTTATGTATTATTAAACACCAAATTAACACTTCGATAACGTTTGTCTGTTAGCGGATTTTATACGTCCTCGAAAACTTCAAATTCTCTTAAGAAGATTATAATTTAAACTATTAATTCTAACTTTAATTCCTAAGAATATCTTAAAGGAATTCATTCAACTCATATAGAAAACTTCTCCAAGGTTTATATAAATGCCTTACAAAAGATACAATTAACTAAAAAAACAATTAATCTAGCAAACGAACTGAACTTAGTTCTAATAAATATAAAATAAATACTGTCTCTTATACACATCTCCGAGCCCACGAGAC
>NZ_JAEHCH010000047.1:0-19127 GCF_016483245.1 Bacillus cereus group sp. N31
TCAGGTAGCATAGTAAAAAAATTGAAGCCCGTCAGGGTTTATTTGATATGCCAACTTTTATAAAATCCAGAAAAGATAATAAAAAACTATATGGAAAGAACACATTTTGTATAAAAATATACCTTAAGTTGATGGATGTGTGGTGCTACCCCAGTAGGCGATTCAAGCAAAGCATTGTAACAAAAATGTACAGTATTTTTACGATGCAAATAATTCTTAACGTGGGTTTTATGTTAGTACGTTGGCTGTACCCTTTATCACCTATGAAAAACGAATTTTTTGACAATTAACCCTATCATTGTTATTATTAATATAATTTTTAACTTTATTAAATAAAAGGTGGGATTCTATGATAAAAAAAGAAAACAGTGTATTCTATATCTCCATCTTGCTTACAACCTTATTTATTATATGGGGTATAATTCCAGCAAGTTGGATACAAAGCTATGATTTACAAAGTGTTACCTCTTCTTTAAACGCATTTATTCTCAATAAGTTTGGATGGTTTTACTCTCTACTTATGACCACAATGATTATTTTAGCTGGTTATTTAGCATTTTCACAGTATGGCTCCATTCGTCTTGGTAAAGATGATGAAAAACCGCAATATAGTTACCTCTCTTGGCTTTCCATGTTATTTGGAGCAGGAATGGGCATCGGACTTCTCTTTTATGGAATTACTGAACCCATTTCACACTTTGGAGCACCGCTTACCGGTGAACCTGGATCTGAGGAAAGCGCAAAACTTGCTATGCAATATTCATTTTTCCACTGGGGTCTCTTCCCTTGGTCACTTTATGCAATGGTCGCTCTAACAATTGCATATTTTACATTCCGAAAACAAAAAGGTAGCACAATTGGCGCTACTGTTACTCCATTATTTAATCGATCGAAACATTCTCCTATTGGAAAAACAGTAGATATTTTGGCTGTTTTAGCAACTGTATTTGGAATCGTACCATCCGTAGGCATCGGTGCACAACAAATCGCTGGAGGATTAAGCTATTTATTCCCTTCTATTAATAACACAATTGGTACACAACTCGTACTTATTGCCATTTTCACTGTACTCTATTTAACAAGTGCACAAACTGGCTTAGATCGTGGGATTAAATATTTGAGTAACTTAAACTTCTCACTCGCTGGAATATTACTCGTTTCCTTTTTAATTTTAGGGCCAACTGTCTTTATCATGAAGTATTTTACTTCCACACTGGGCTCTTATATTGGAGCATTACCAAGCATGGGGTTAAATTTAGGTGCTTTTAGCAAAGAATCTTCTTCTTGGATTGAAAATTGGACTATTTTTTACTGGGGCTGGTGGATTTCTTGGTCTCCATTCGTCGGTACATTCATTGCCCGTGTTTCTCGCGGGCGTACAATTCGTGAATTTATTATCGGCGTCGTATTAATCCCAACATTCATTTGTACATTTTGGTTCGCTGTTTTTGGTGGTACAGCTATTCATATGGAAATGTTCCAATCACTTGGAATTGCTGATGAAATTGCGAAAAATGGTACCGAAATTGGCTTATTCGCTGTCATTTCGCATTTACCATTCTCAACATTTTTGACCATTATTGGACTAACTTTAGTCGCAACATTCTTCGTTACCTCCGCTGACTCCGCAACATTTGTTGTTGCTATGCAAACAAGCAATGGTAACTTATCACCGAAAAACAGTTTGAAGCTTATTTGGGGTTTAACAATTGCAGCTATTGCAGCCATTCTCTTGCAAGCTGGTGGGTTAAATGCACTGCAAATTGCAGCGATCATAGCAGCTTTACCATTCTCTATTGTAGTCGTTCTTATGGTCACGTCGCTCTTTAAAGAATTACGACAAGAGAATATCATTACTCAAACGAAACAATCACCGCAAAAAATTAAAAAAGTTAATTAATAGAAAAGCACCTCTTCTTTGCTAGAGAGGTGCTTTTCTATTAATTAACCTTACTGTATGGGGGTACCGCCACACATCTATCAACTTAAGAATTTGATAGTTCCTCAAAACGCAGAAATTTTTTATTTCGGAGACACTTTAAAATATTAGCTTGATAAACATGTGGTGATACCCTTTTATGAACTAACATTAACAATGTGTCCACTTTCACCTTTCATTTAGTTCTAATCCTTTTGATTTCATTTAACTATTCTTTATCTTTTTCTGAAGCTTTTTCTATTTTATACATTTTAAAACTATCCCTTATCTCAAAAAAAAGCTTTATCAAGAGAAGAAATTACCTTCCCTTCATAAAGCTTTAACTTTGTCTAACCTTCTTTTACAAACCCTTTATATTCCACTCTAAAAATTACAGGCATTGTATTTCACGAACAACATATTGTTATGACTACTGTTATTCTTCTCTAATTACATCTATAACATTATCCTTTTGAATTTTCCGAAGTGGTATTAGTACCGCTACATAACTAATCAACAGTGCAGTTATAAATGTGGTAAAGATAGATTGATAAGGAATAATTAATTCAAAAGACACCATATTCGAAAGCGCTATATAAAGAATATATGAAAGCATACAGCCGAAAAAGATTCCTTGTATACTCCCAAAGAGACCATACAGGAGCCCTTCATAAGTAATCATCTTTTTTAAATCCTTTTGCGACATACCAATCGATTTTAAAGCAGCTAGTTCTTTTCTTCTCATAATGATGCTGACTGTAATGGTATTTAAAATATTCACACAACCAATCAGTGTAATAACAGCTATAAATCCGTACCCTAATATTTTTATATAAAGTACATTGTCTGTATGAAAATTACTTTGAACAATATTATTTTGTACATCTATAGATGCATCTCCACCCAGTTTCTTTTGTATATCTAAAATTGTAGCATCAGCCTGAGATTGATTCTCTAAATCAATTTCAAAACCTGATAATTTTTGTGGAGATGGTGTAATATATTCAGCTATTTGTTCACTAGTAATAAA
Source organism: Bacillus cereus group sp. N31 (assembly GCF_016483245.1). NCBI lineage: Bacteria > Bacillati > Bacillota > Bacilli > Caryophanales > Bacillaceae > Bacillus > Bacillus cereus group sp. N31. The sequence continues at coordinate 2,949 of NZ_JAEHCH010000047.1, forward strand.
AGTTATGGTATCCATCACTCTGCTCATATTAAAAATATCCAATTCTACAATTGCAGCTATTTTTAAAGTTTCCAGTTTTTCTTCATTGTAGGAGATTTCCTCTGTAGATTTTCTTTCCTGCAGACTTGTTATTTGGATTTCATCCCCTACCTGAAAAGTGCTTAGAGAACCTATATATTTTTTACTTGTATTCATATCATTCGTTGCAGCTTGTTTTACTAAAATAACTTCTTTTTCACGATTTAATTTTGAAATATCAATTCTTCCACTAGTTACATTTTCAGCTAGTTTCTTTAAACTATTCTCATCGTATGCTTTTATTTGTGTTTTCATAATTTCTACAGTTTGATTATTATATTTTACTTTTTGATACAGCGATTCATTTCCTTGTAATTCTTTAATTTGTTTATTTTTTGGTACTTTCGTATAAAAATCATTTGCCTGATATTGCTTGTACAGCTTCTCTACATTATTGACTTTATAAATATTTCGACTCATACGATCTATGCTAGGCTTGTCTAAATTTGAATTAAGCGTAACTGATATGTCCGATTTTAGAGCTTGAATTTCCGGTTGTTTACGCTGAATGACAGTATCTATGAGAAACGTAAACGTAATATACAGTACACTACTTATAATAATAGACAAGATTGTAACTGTATATCTATTGGGATTCCTTTGGATATTTTTTAATGCCATACTTAAGGGAAAAGATAGTGGTTTCTTTAACTTTGTTCTCTTTTTTTTCTTTATTTTTTCTTTTTTTATAGCTAATCGGCTACTTACGGCCAGTAACGGTGAAATTCTACCTGCAAAAAAAGCAGGAAAATAGCTTGAAATATAGACAGTTATCAATGTAATTAGAGAACTTACACATATAATTAACCAATCTAATTTAATTGTATATCCCATAGAGTTTTTAAGTACGTTTATCAGTACTTGATTAAGTAAAAAGACTACTAATATACTGCACATAATCCCAAAAAAGATAGCAATAATTGAAAGGAATGTTGCTTCCCTTATCACAATTTTTCTGATTTGTTTTTTTGTAGCTCCTATACTCCTCAATAGCCCAAACTGTTTCATTCGCTCTACTATACTAATTTGAAATGCATTGTAAATAATAACAATCGTAGAAATCACAACAATCCCAATACTAATAGCGGCTGCCATCATTATCTCCACACTAGGCTTTAAGGCTCTCTTTAATCCGTCATTCACTCTTATATTTTCTTTATTCGTTAATAATTTAAATTGATTTTCAACTTCATCAAAGTTTGCGTACTTATGCAATTCAATCAATACGCTACCTTCTCCAACTTTAAACTTATTTTTATAGGTCAATAATTGACCTGTTTTATTTTCCTGAGTACTATTAGACTTATTTAGCAAACCAACAAGTTTATATTTTTTATCATGAATAGTAAACATACCGCCTAATTTAAGATTGGGCCCGAAGTAAGGTAGCATCCATTTTTCCAAAACAGCCTCGTTTTCATTTGAAGGTAGCTTACCTTGTACAGGCATACTAGAATTTAACAGCTTTAATGCTTGTTGGTCTGCATACATATAAGAGACAGCTATTTCATCAACATTGATCGTCTCTCCTGGAGTTATGATGCCATAAGAAGATATATTCGGATTACTTTTTATCATATTGAAAAGCTTTTGATTATAATTTTCAACTGAAATATTTGCGGAACCCATAGAACCTTTTTTAGCATTTTCAATTCCCGAAGTGTATCCGCTATTAAAAAACAATCCAATCGTTGTTATTAGCGCCAATGCTAAAATAATGCCTGTTAATGTTAGCAGAGTACGTTTTATATTACTTCTGAGATATTTTTGACTTAACTGTTTGTAACTACGAATCAATACTCCTCCCCTCCACATTTTGCTTGATTTTGCACTAATTGTTTATCTGAAATAATCATGCCATCTGCAATGGTTATAATTCGATCAGAGTTTGATGCGATAGCAGGGTCATGGGTAATTAAAATCACCGTCTGATTATATTTTTTAGCCGTTACTTTTAATAAATTCAGAACTTCTTTTGTATTTTTTGTATCTAGATTTCCGGTTGGTTCATCTGCTAAGATGATATCGGGTTTATTTATAAGAGATCTACCAATAGATACCCTTTGTTGTTGACCACCCGATAATTCAGAAGGCAAATGATCTCGTCTTTCATTTAACCCTAGAGTTCGTATAATTTCATCCAGGTAATGATTATCTACCTGTTCCTCGTCCAGTAGAGCTGGCAAAGCAATATTTTCTTGTACATTCAAGACAGGTATCAAATTAAAAAACTGAAATATAAAGCCAACTTTTCTTCGGCGAAAAATAGAAAGTTCATTATCTTTATAATTATAGATATTTTCACCACCTATAAACACATTTCCTGAACTCGGACGATCCAACCCTCCTAAAATATGTAATAACGTACTTTTACCAGAACCTGACGCTCCAACTATGGTTACGAATTCTCCCCTATGAATGGAAAGATTAATTCCTTTTAACGCCTGTACTCGCGTTTCTCCCTCTCCATATGTTTTTTCTACATTTTCTAATCTAACAACCTCCATACAACTCATCCTTTTCACAGATTAATTTTGAATCTCTACAAAATAGATTTTATCCCTATCGTATTCACTATTCTCGTCTTTCACTTCATACACTTTTGAAATGTTTTCGATCACCTTATTGACCTTGTTTTTATTTTTATAATCAAAATTTTCTTTTGCAAACTGAATTAACGAAAGGCTTACTTCTTTTTCTTTTATTTGTTTATATGTGTCCTCATTAACAATTACTATCGGTGATGAAAAATAGCCAATCCAATTATTTTGTTCAATATGTTGAACAGGTATCATTTGTCCATTTAAATTTAAATTTCCATCCTTAACTTCCTCATCTTCCGCTTTTTTTCTATAAAATAAATTTTTTTCACTCGCTAATTCTTTTATTTCTTTTACCGGGGTTGAAGTTATTGAACTATCTTCTTTAGATAAGGGTGTTCTTACAATTCCTTTTTTTAAGAATTTTTCTGCTGTAGATTTTGTAATAACCGCGTATTGTTTCTTTCTAACAGATGACTTATCAAGTTCTTTGTCCATCTCTTCTTCAGTCATATTTTCTCCTTTTTCTTTCCATTCTTTCTTAATATCTTCTTTCTGTTCGGTAGTGAGTTCTTGTTTTATTATTTCTGTGACCAATTTATAACTATAATCTGCTGTTTGTACGTTTTGATCTTTATACAGATTTTTAACAGCAGATATATTTTCTTTCGTTCCAGATACCATGATACCGTTTACTGGTTGTGAGGGACCATTTATATAACGATTTACAGCAAACCCTATACCTATAAAAATTGCTGTTACTGCTAGAAATCCTATTACCTTTTTCATTTTCTTCCTCCTCATATACTATGTTTAATCTGGGATTAGAACAGTCGTTTTCTTCTTTAAATAAAACAGTGGCTAAAATGCTACAAGTCTTAATAAAGAATGATTACCTTCAGTATAGACGCCTTTAATTGTTAATTGAATAACTCTTGTCTTACTATATATACTTTAATCTTACAGTTTAGTAAGATTACTAAATCTAACTTTTTATATACTCGTAACTCTGCTCAAGATATATTTTAAAATTGTACACTTAAATGGCTTTTATACACTTATTTAAGGACACACATACTTTTCAAATTCTCGAAAATCCGCTCCCATTCAGCTCTTATTCTCAATGGGCTGTTTTTAAAATTCATTTACATAATTAATGCGAATTCAATTTTCATTTAACATTTTTGTATAAGTTAACCTAAATAAAACATTATTGATTTTATAAAAACGGACAATTTCTACAAGATTCTATTACAAGGTTTTTCAAAATATAAGCAATAACTTGTATGAATTACGTAAATATTCTGCTTTAAATAATTGTTGTATCTCATTATGTGCTGAAAAGCTGAAAGCCGATTTGGGTATTATGCTTATACTCAGAAAAGCCTCTAAAAGTCCATTTCCATACTAAACTATTTTAAATTAGCCAATCAACGTGTAAAATAACTGTCATAATCTAAAATACTGCCATAATCAAAGACAAATGAGGAGAGATACTGTGGATAAAGTATTATTCGTTGAAGACGATAACGATCTAGGAATGGCTATTGAGTTTACTCTAAAAGGAGAAGGACTCGAGGTTATAAGAGTTTCTACTGTACAAGATGCAAAAGACCAATACGAAAATAATAAATTTGACTTAGCTATATTGGATGTTGGACTCCCAGATGGAAATGGGTATGATTTATGTACCTATCTTAAAAGAAAAGGTGATATACCTATTATTTTCCTCACAGCACTAGATGAGGAGGCGAATGTAGTAATGGGCCTTGAAATTGGTGGAGATGATTATATAACAAAACCCTTCAGGGTAAAAGAGCTATTATCTAGAGTAAAGGTACAATTAAGAAAAAAAATTAAAACAGCTTCTAATACTATATTGAGGTCTGGAAATATACAGCTTGAAGTTGAGGCGGCCAGAGCTTTTAAGCATCAGAAAAGTATAAATTTAACACATTTAGAATACAAACTTTTATTAACGCTAATGCTAAATCCTCATAAAGTGTTACAAAGAAATGAGATATTGAAAAAAATAGTAGATGAAAGTGAAGTGTTTTTCGATGAAAATACTCTTTCTGTTTATGTAAAAAGATTAAGAAGTAAAATTGAGGATACTCCACAAAATCCTAACTGTATAATTACACAAAGAGGTGTCGGATATTTCTGGAATAAAGACGTCAGTAAGGAGTAATTTAATGATAAATAGAGAAATAAAAATTAATATACTTACATTAGCATTAATCTCTTTTTTATTTATTATATATCAAGTTATCACAGTTCATATTCTATATGACCATTTAAAAAATGATTATATTACTATTTGGAGTGAAATTACCGGAAAATTAATTACACAAAACCCAGAAAATGAATACGAAATAATACAAGCACTTACAAATGATACAGCGAATAAAAAAGATTATTCCAGTGATGGAGAAATGCTATTAAATCAATATGGTCTATCTGCTGAATTGGATTCAAGACTTTTTCCTTATTTAAATAAACATATATCCCAAAACAATATATACATGTTCCTTGGAGCAATAGGGTTCAGTTTAATCCTAATTTTTCTAAATTACTTACAATATAAATCTTTTTTCTTAAAAATTAGAAATGTAACAGCTGCAGCGAATAAAATTATTGAAGGTGATTACACCATTGATATAAAGGAAAATAGAGAAGGAGATCTAGCAAAACTCGCTAATTCTTTTCATAAACTGAAAAATGTTATTAGAAAAAGTATGCATAATTTATTGGAAGAGAAACAATTTTTAATTCAAACTTTACAAGATATTTCTCATCAACTAAAAACACCACTCTCAACACTAACAGTGAACAATGATATCTTATTACAAGGTAAATTAAATGAACAGCAATATCATTTTTTACACAATAATGAAGTTCAAATTTCAAGAATCAGCTTTTTAATACATAATTTATTAAAAGTTTCAAAAATAGATGCTAGGGCAATACTATTTGAAAAAGAAAATTCTGATATTATTGATACAATTTATGAGGTCATTGCTAGTTTGAACAGTAAATTAAATAAAAAAAATATGAACATACATTTAAAAACCAATGAAAAAATATCACTTTTGCATGACAGTATTTGGATGCAAGAAGCTTTATTAAATATTTTAAAGAATTCCATTGAACATTCAAATGATAATAGTTCTATTTATATTGAAGTCACAAACTCTCCTATTCATACTGAAATTATAATTCAAGATTTTGGTGAAGGTATTGCATCAGAAGATTTGCCATATATATTCGATAGATTTTACAAAGCAAAAAATTCTAAAAAAGAAGGATCTATTGGAATTGGCTTAGCACTAGCAAAATCAATTATCGAAGCTCATCATGGATTTATTAAAGTAGAAAGCCAAAAACATTCATTTACAAAATTTACAATTACTTTTATGAAGTATTAATAGTCATTAAATTTTGTTAACATCCACACTTTTAAGTATAATTTTCAAAAATTAATTAGCGTTGAAAAAAGAAGAATGACTGTGGAGAGATAAATTTTTCGTTTTTAGGGTATTATAGGAACTTAGCTTGATGGTCATGGGGTCTTGTCACATATCCATCAACTTAAGCATGTGTGACAAGACCCCTAACACTATAAAATTAATTACTATTTTCACGTCTTTCTATAAATGTGATTTGTAGCATACATCTGCCACAATTTAAACCATAACTTTATCCGGAACGTTAAATATAAATAACTATAAATAGACATTGAAAAATAAAGCCTACATCTCCAATTACTAAGTAATTGGAGATGTGGGCTCTTTTATTTTTTCCCTGGTCCCACTTGAAAGTTAAGAAATTCTCCACTGTGCAGATCATATTCTAATTGAATTTTGATTCCAGCTGTTTGGGCACACCCTCCAGAGCCTAGATACACATTCTCTAAAGCATTTGGCACTTGAAATACGGTGGCATCTAGGATACGGACTCGTTGAAAATAAGAGAAAAGGTGGTTAGAAATTTGTGTTTGTTCACATATCTTTTGTTCTAACAGTAAAAAAATATGTTTTAAAAACAAAACTGCTTTAGCATTTAAACGTATATTTAAACCCTCAGGGCTAAGTAAAGTGCCTGTCGCTGCATGAAGCCTACTACATAATCGAACCAAGGAATCACTGCCACCCGTTGACTAATCCAAATGCAAATAGCAGCTAAGTCTGATCCAGAAAACTTACGTTTTTGCTTTATAAATCCTATTTCTCTTGCAAGTTCTTCTAAGAATACAGGTGTAACATATCGTTGTAATTCTTCTGCAAATGGTAGTAATTCATCTTGAATCGAGAGATTCATAAGAAAACGTCATCCTTTCTAATTTAGCTTGTTTAGAAAGGGTAACGCTTTTTGATATTTGAGGGTATTAAAATCTCCTAAGTTGATGGTTATGTATGGTGACCCCATAGCCAAAGAAGTAAGAAGATATTTAGAAGTGCATTAAATTTTGAGTAAGTTCTTGTGAACCGTATCATAAATAAATGAGGTTTTGAATGTTCGATTTTTAAATAATACCCAAGAAGGAGTGAGTCGCAGTTATAGTAATACTCTATTTTTTGTATTTCTATAATAGATAATTTTTTAAAAAACAGAATTATCTTGACAGTTATTGAATGGATTGATAAGGTTATTAAAAAATATTTCTTATCCAGAGAGGTGGAGGGACTGGCCTTATGAAACCTCAGCAACAGGTCTGCTTAAGTAGACACTGTGCTAATTCCAGCGGGTGATAATCCTGATAGATGAGAGCTTCCGTTTTTATTTGTCAGTAGCGCCCTCTTTTTTAGAGTGCGTTTTTGTTTTTTCTGGATAGTAACTAAAGGAGAGTAGAAATGGAGAACAAAAATGGGCAAGAATTTCAAAGGAAAATGCAAGCACGTCATTTAGTCATGCTATCACTTGGTGGGGTGATTGGAACTGGCTTATTCTTAAGCTCGGGTTACACTATTCAACAAGCTGGCCCCTTTGGAACAATTCTATCCTATCTGATTGGTGCGCTAGTGGTTTATCTAGTTATGCTATGTTTAGGAGAGCTTTCCGTACATATGCCTGAAACGGGCGCATTTCATAGTTATGCAGTTAAATACATTGGACCGGGTACAGGGTATACAGTAGCCTGGTTGTATTGGTTAACTTGGACTGTTGCTTTAGGTTCTGAATTTACAGCCGCAGGATTACTTATGAAGCGATGGTTTCCATCGATTAATGTTTGGGTATGGAGTGCTCTTTTTGCCATTTTGATCTTTGTATTAAATGTCCTGACTGTTAAATTTTTCGCCGAATCCGAATTTTGGTTTTCATCGATAAAGGTTATAGCTATTGTGATTTTTATTGCTTTAGGAGTAGCGGCAATGCTAGGGTTTCTTCCGATGACTCATTCAAAAGCAGCACCATTCTTTTCTAATTTTACAAGTGGAGGTTTATTTCCTCATGGTGCTACGGCCATTATAATGACCATGCTAGCGGTTAATTTTGCTTTTTCGGGAACAGAATTAATAGGCATTGCAGCTGGGGAAACAGCGAACCCGGAAAAAATGATACCGAAGGCCATTCGAACTACTCTGTGGAGATTGATCATCTTTTTTGTAGGAACGATTGTTGTTTTATCTGCGTTATTGCCTATTTCCGATGCAGGGGTATTAGAGAGCCCTTTTGTTGCAGTTCTAGAACGAATTGGGGTGCCATATTCAGCTGACATAATGAATTTCGTTATCTTAATAGCCATTTTATCTGCGGCAAACTCAGGCCTTTATGCCTCTTCTAGAATGCTTTGGTCGCTTGCTAATAAGAATACGATATCCCCGATTTTTGGAAAAATGACGAAGCAAGGTGTTCCAATCAACGCCGTCATTTTCAGCATGGTGGGTGGAGCTTTGGCTTTGCTCTCAAGTATTGTGGCACCAGATACTGTCTATATCGTACTTGTTTCCATTTCCGGTCTAGCAATAGTTGTAGTTTGGATGAGTATTAGTGCTTCCCAGTTCCTATTTCGCAGACAATTTTTGAAAGAAGGGAATTCTGAAAAGGACTTGATTTATCGCACACCACTATATCCATTAGTACCAATTGCTTCTTTTATCCTTTGTTTGGCATCGTGTATTGGAATTGCATTCGATCCCACACAGAGAATTGCCTTATATTGTGGCATACCGTTTATTTTGTTTTGCTATGGAAGTTATTATCTAACAAAAAATCTAAAAAAGAGGGGCGTAGATTATGTCGAACAAAATCAACCCAATTGATGCTATTTTATCCCAACATTCCATTATGCTTCTTGACGGAGCATTAGCTACAGAATTGGAGGCGCATGGATGTAATTTGGACGATCCCCTTTGGTCGGCACGTGTGTTACTAGAAAATCCGGAACTCATTTATCAGGTTCATTCGGACTATTTTCGTGCTGGAGCGGACTGTGCCATAACAGCAAGCTATCAAGCTACTATTAGTGGTTTTTCCGCACGTGGAATACAAGAACAAGAAGCTTTGGAATTAATTAAGAAAACGGTGTTACTTGCAAGAAGGGCAAGAGATGATTTTTGGAAGGAAAATACGCAAACGAATAGGCCTAAACCATTGGTTATTGCATCAGTTGGGCCGTACGGGGCTTACCTTGCAGATGGTTCAGAGTATGTAGGCAACTATGGTGTGACAGATAAAACATTAGCAGACTTTCACCGTTCAAGAATGTCTGCGTTAATCGAAGCAGGTGCAGATCTATTGGCATTTGAAACGATCCCTTCCCTCCAAGAAGCAAGAGTATTAGATACATTATTGCGTGAGTTTCCAGAAACATATGCGTGGCTTTCCTTTTCGCTAAAAAATGAGAAAGAGATTAGTGAAGGAATGAAACTCGTGGAGTGTGCACGAGCTTTTGAGAAAAGTGAACAAATTGTAGCGATAGGCATCAATTGTGCGCCAGTAACCGTTGTGACTGGTGCAATCCAAGAGTTGAGGGCAAAGACCAAAAAACCGATTATTGTTTATCCAAACTCTGGTGAAATTTATAATCCAGAAACAAAAACATGGCATGGTCATGAACAATGTAACGCGTTGGATATTCAATCTGAAGAATGGTATCAAGCAGGTGCACGTTTAATAGGTGGATGCTGCAAAACGACACCTTATCACATTGAGGAGGTATCGAACAAGTGGCGTTCTTCCGAGTTTTTCTATTCGAACGAAGCAAAACAGTAATGTAATGGATGATAATCTATCTTTGTGTGTATTTTCATGATTTTGCTTGTTTAGGAATCTACAGTTACGTCTAGTGGCACAAAATGTCTTTTCAGAGACACAAATTTGGATAGTAGCCTCGGGAATCCAGTGAACTTTTGGGTACCTTAGGTATGGAAAGGAATCAGGGAAAATAAAAACCGCTAGTTTAATAGATATGGTAGACAACATGCTGAATCTTTTAATGAAGATGTAGTTGATCCAATTGAAGGTGAAGGGGACCATTTATTCGTAATTAAAGTTAACGAAGAGATTAATTTAGTTATTTAAAAAATAGTTCAATTACTATATGAAAATTTATTGTGGTAAAAATCCTTGTTGTAGTAGTAAATATGGTCATATTGTTGTAAAAAAGGATAGATGTAAACAGGTATACTCCCCTGTTCATCTATCTTTTCCTTTTTACCTTATAAAATGTGTGACATTATATTCAATCGCATAAATATAGGATTTCATTACTATTGCCTTGACTTTTAATAAAACGATAGGGTTTATTTGGTATGCGTATTATTAAGAGTATGCTTCTATTTTAGGAATGCTTTACCCCACAAAATGAAAGTACACTTTGTTTCCATTCTTAAGTTGATGGGTATAGGGTATCGCCACATTGCTATTTCCTCCAACTCGCAACATGTTTGCAGTCTCCTTGCTCAAATCATAATAAATATCATATATCTAGCAGCTTAACTCTTTTAATATAATACTTAAAAATGGATATGCTTAATTGCATATCCACTATCAAGATAGTATACACTTCCCTTATACATACTTTCTTCCTATTTATATACTTACCTTCGCTTCTCCAACATCCTGTTTTTTAATTAAATCTAAGTAAAAATGTGAGACAGTTGTGTTGTAATAAGGAGAAATGAAAATAAATGATAGATTAAATGTAAACATTCCGATAAATGTGGCTAATAAAAACCAACCAATAAATGATAACCAAAGAACAAATAACTTTAGCTTTTGTCCTTTCATTATTCTTTTACTTTCTCTCAATGCTTCACTTGCTGTATAATCAGGATTCTCTATTAATATGTAATATGACATGGAATAAGAAAAATATTTAATAATACCCGGAACAATTAATAAGAGACTCCATAAAAAAAGAAAAATAGCCTGCAACAAGCCCAATTTTATTGACTTAAACAAATTGTTCTTCTTAAACCCCAAAAATACATCATCTACTTTAGCATCTTCATTTTTACCTAAATGTAAGGTGAAAACAGAGTACCCATAGTTAAAGATACCTTGTATGGAACTGTAAATTAAGAAACAAATAAGTCCTAAAAATATATAACTTAGAATAAGTAATACTAATGCAGTCGGATCTACTTGTGGTTCCCCACTAATTGAATAAATTAAGAACACATCCAAACCAATTACTCCAATAAATAGGCCAACTATTAAATACATGAAACCCGCGATTGCTGATGCACTAAGAGTAGGTACAAAATAGTTTAACGCTGATACTCCTATACCCAGCCCCCATTTACCATCTAACGAATTAATTGCTGCTTTCTTTAAATTTCTTGTCATACTTGTATTCCCTCCTTTTTCTTATTTTCCTTTACTGAAAAAATTAAAGAACTTGTAGCAGGCCCCGCTACAAGTTCTTTTAGCTAAATATTTTAGCTTATCAAAACAAATTATTTATTCTACACAATCGGGGTAATGCCTAAAATATGGTTTGTTAACATCATTATATAACATAATTATGCATCTTTGTTAAAAATTCTATATTTTTAGATAAATCACTCTCCATTTTTTTACTTGTTTTTTATTTTCATGTAGTTTTATCTTTTGTAAAAAGGTTCAAAAATTATTTGTATTAAATCAATAAAAAATCTATTTAATAAACATTAAAAGATCACCTATTTTATAGGTGATCTTTCTTGTGATTTTGCACTCGTGCACTACTTTAGAAATATATCATAAATTCATCTTTTTTGTTAAATATTTAATTCTATCAATTCTACAACAACAATTCTGGGAGCTTAACGTAATACTGTAAGCATATAAACACTTTAATTATTATATCATCCCTTATTTCTTAAACAAAGGTGCTATTTTATCAATCCGATTTGTCCAAATTCCACCTGTATAATCTTCAGGAAGGCGTTTTATATCTTCAGATGAGTCAAATCCACTTGAAAATCCAAATCCATTTCCTCCTACAATGATAACTCGAGTATCTACTTTATCCATTCGATTAAGAAAACGATTTGGCCATCCCCAAAGCCAAGGAGCTACTTTGTCTGGTATATGCAACTCTCCATGCTTCAGGCTTGAAGGCATATAACCAGTCCATCCTAACGCAATATAAGTAAGAAGATCCTTTTTCATAGTTGCTTTTGACATTGTTCGTAAACTAGGGATGCGCTCTTCTATTGCAGCAATTGGTTTATCTCCACCATATACAGTTAGTTGCTCAAGGCGTTTTGCGGGTATTTTCTTTAGGTAATCAGCCAATTGGATTCCTTCATTTTCATCATCACTTTTAATATGAATAAGAAAAGAACGATTTGGAAAATGGTTAAGTACTTCATCAAGTGTTGGCATAAGATTAATCCCTTTACCACGAAACGGGAATGTTTTACCTCCATCAGCTGTATAACCGTAACCAATATCAAGTGATTGTAATTCTTTTGTTGTAAAATCTCTTGTAACACCTTTACCATTAGTACGGCAATCAAGAGTCCAGTCATGGAAAATAACAAAATTATTATCTTTAGTAGGTTGAACATCAAACTCTACTAGATCAGCCCCAGCTTTAAATGCCGCTTCCATAGATGGAATTGTATTTTCTAAATAAGGATATTCAGGTTTATTTATACGTTCTGCTGTACATGTATCACCCTCAATCCCTTCCATGCTAAATGTTTGTGAAAGTCCTCGGTGAGCAAGAAGAATAGGAGCTCCCTCATCCTTCTTAGCAAAAAAAGAACTATTATTTACATAAACAAATACGAATAGGATAAGAATTATCCAAGTCGTTTTACGTTTCAGTAACCTTTTTATTTTATTCATTGTATTCCCCTCTTAACTATTTGTTGAAATGATTTAAACAATGTTTGTCATTTAAATACTGGTAAATTTTACCACTTATCTTATTACATTGCAATGGATATCATTGGTAAACAAAGGTTAGTACTTTGATATATAGCGGGAGGAATAGAAAAGTAATATAAATATGTTGCAATGCTTTTTCTATTAAGTAATTGTATGTCTTATGCATTGATTTGAAAAAAATCTTAGTGTTTTCCTCTCTTTCAATTAATGAAATTCAATTGATTTTTAATGAGACTATTTAACAAACGCTTATTTATTTGCTCTGACATATGGACAGAAGTAATTTCAAACAACATTATTTTAAAGCATTCATTTATTTGGAATAAAACAAAATATTTTATGTATTATGTGGTGAACAATAATTTTTAATTACAAACAAGGGAGGAGGAATAAGAATGAAAAAATTTAAAATGAGTATGGTGGCATTCGTAACGACGTTGTTAGTATTGTCGGTCCCTTTTTCTACATTTGCAAACACAATAGATCCTTTTAGTTCTGGATGGGATTACTTAGGAGAACAAACGCTATATTCTAATGGTGCTGAAAGTGATGTATATGCCTCTACTGGTGGAGATTATAAGATTTGTCGAGCTGCTGAAGTAGGTTCAACTAGTAAGTTAAAGGTTGAACTATGGGAGTACGATCCTGATAGCTATAATGATTATGTAGGAGTACGATATTTAGGCCCCGGTGAATGTGGAGTTTTCAGAAATATTGGTGGCTTTGTGGATGGAGGAAATGAAGCGGAATTTTTTGCGAAATCAAGATCTAGCAGTAAGATGCATTTAATCTTTTTTGATTAATCCATTAACAAAATGAAAAATAATCCAGGTTTGATACGTAAAAATCAAAATGACAGATGGGCAAGATTAAGTTGATAGGTTGCAATACAGCTTGTTTTAGGAGTGTTTTTGGTCTATTGGTAATAATTTTTTTACGAGTTAAGGTAAATGTATAGCTTACAGTATTTTTAAATGAAATCACCATGTGCACAAATCAGTTGCGACATTTTGATGTTTTTAAAGAATTCTAAGGGAGTTTTAATCGGAAATTTTCACCTGGCGGACCGCTGTATCCCCTACTTGTTGCGCTTATTCTTTTGTTGTTACCTTCTTTTTCCTCAATATATATCTTTGCACCTGTGCAGCAAGTTTTATCCTGTCCTATGCTGTTTGAATCTCTAATTGGGTTTCTTTGTCCATCCCCTTAAAAAGAGTAAATTTTAAACAAACTTAATTGAGTTTTTACACTTTCTCAATATTACAGTATCAAATTTCTTATATAATCGAATTATTCTTTTTATTTATTTTTATGTATCTGTTCCCTTTGAACCCTATTATAGGGTTCCTTTTTTATATTCAAATATTTATTAATTAATTTATCAATTTCTTGACTTAAATGGATTACTTTTGTATGACTAAAGCCATGTTTATTTACAAGTTCTACTAATTCTAATTTTTTAGTTTCTATTAGATTATTTAATTTTGTCACTAACATACACTTTTTTCTTTCACACTCCCCCTGAGCAAAATAAAAAGAGCTGCTCCCAGCCCTTGTATACTTAAATGCAGTATAAAATTTTCCATATTCTATTATAAATGAATATACATAAAGCTAACAACAATAATTTTATTGTATTAATAAATAAAAAGCAGCAATATTTAATTACTGCTACAACTTCTTTATAAAATCATTATTTATAAAAAAGTATTCTTCCGGTCCATCAGCTTCACCATACCACACTTCCAACCTAGTAATATGTGCTGCTACTTCCTTTAAAATTAAATTCATAAATAATGTAATAGATGCCACGTTATGTTCTGGATCTCTGTAGTTCTTTAGATTGGCTATAAATGACCATTCATTATCTTTTAAATTTGTATAATAATCATTCTCTTCTTCCCAACTTCCTTTACTTATTAATTCAACCAACACTTTATATTCATCCTTTATAATTACTTTACCGCGAAAGTCTGTATACATTTAAAATGGCACCTTTTTCACCCTCTTGAACCCATTATGAATTTAATTACCATATATCCTTAACTACACAATGGAAGGTTTTAGAAATCGTATTATGTTTCCCTTTTGATTAAATTCACTATCGTTGTTGCAATTCTTAGAGGTAAGATCAACTATATAACTCTCTGAAATTTTAAAAGTTCTTTCCTCATTAAACATTTTCAAAGGAACTGATACTCCAACATTATTATCCAAATGACTTAGTACCATTACAGGGATAGTTTCTCCTTTTAATAAATCAACATATGAGGTCTTAACTTTATAATAATGCCCTTCTAAAAAATACATTTTTCCATTTATTAAATCCACTGCAACTCCATTATTACAATACGCTAAGTTTTGATTTAAAAAATGAATATCTTCCGATACTTTAATAAATTTCATCGTTTTATTATCAAATATATAGTAACCGTCTCTTACTACAAAAAGATTATGTGGATTGATAAACTCTAGCAGATAATGTGTGATTTCAAAGCTAGTATCTCCCTCAATCATTTCTCTGTATTCTACATAAAGTTTCTCTAACTTTTTAAATGTACTTAGTTTGATTCCCTGATTTGGTCTTGATGCAAGTGTTAAGTCATCTAATACCCATTTAGCCACATATGTTGACGTTGGAATCATTTACAATTTACCCCCTTTAAAATTCTATATATGAACATATAAACTATTTAAATTTAATAAATTGGGCTCTACTTAAAGTATAGGCAGAATCTATTTAATAACTAAGATAATTCTCTAACTTTTTCATATTTACTTTTTATAAATTATATTTATCAAACTCTAAAATGAAATATTTATAATCAATTTAAATTTCCAGGAAAATGCGGGAGAAATTAGACCAACTAGCCAAAAGAGGACGATACAATCTTTGTTTTTCGACTTATGAAACTCATAATACATAGCCTTTTTGTTATAAGATTTATCTTAGTCAATATTAGCCATTAAAGTAAGATTTGACGTGTACTTAATTATAAAAATATATAAAACATATGGTCCGTGAAATTTTATAGTGCTTCCAAAACGAAATTTTGTGCTAACTGGTAAGTAAAAAGCTCATTTTTCGTTTTGGAGTATTCGCTTTTCTTGTTTTGATAGTGTTGAACTACCCCCACTTTCACTTCGTTTAGAAGTGAGGGATTCCTAAGTAAAGAGTTCTATCGAACTCTAATTTATTAGGCTAACCCCGCAGTCCTTGCGGTTAGAAGCCTTA
>NZ_JAEHCH010000048.1:0-18770 GCF_016483245.1 Bacillus cereus group sp. N31
CTCTTTCTTCATGGCAGGAAGTTTGGCAGAGCATGTACCATATGTCAAACCTTTTCCTGTTTCTTTGTATGCATTATTCCATAGAGATAGGAAATGATTGAATACAAAACGAGAACAGCCAATCGTTTTATTGATTAGAGTCGTTTGTGCTTTAATTGGATAGATACGAAATTTATATGCTTTATTGATCATCATTCATTTCACCTCCATTTCGATATGTATCTATTATATAACAAACATACATTCGATAGGTAGTGAAGTAACAATTTATGTATGTCGAACAATTAAGATGGCTCCCTGCCATCCCTTGTCCGAAGCCAATTCATCTCCCACCTACTCACTTAGCGTTCCTTGAGGAAGGAGTCTTCTTGGCTAAAATGATAAAAATTCAGAAGAAAAGTAAGCCCGCTCCTTATCTATTTTTGTATAAGGAGTAGACTTACTTTGGTTACTGATAATAATAAGGTAGGTTAATATTACATGTATATGAGATTTATCATTATCATCATGAATTTTTATTGATGGTATTTATATATATATTTACTCATAAGAATAGAACTAGCTTAGTATTTAGTGGGGGATTAAGAATGAATAGGGATGAAACCTCATTACACCCTGATACGGGTGTTACGTCTGTAAAGTTTGTTGAACGATCATTAAATGAAATTCGTTTTTGGTCTAGAATCATGAAGGAGCATTCTAAGAAAAAACACTTATAAATAAAATTCAAATAATTGGTATATACTTCTTGAAACCCTTACTTATGGTTCCATTGTATCCATTTTTAGTGAAGAATTTATGTGCTTTTATTCTAGTTGCACTACTTAATAAGATAATTCTTGTGGATCCCCTTGCAATTGATATCTCTTCTACATGTTTCAATAACTTTTCCCCTATCCCATTACCTCGAAAATCTTCATTTACAATCACATACTCTAAAACAGTATACGGTCTAAATTGATATCCAGGATCAAGGCAAAACGTCATAAATATACTTCCTTTGACGTTACCACTTTCCTCATAGACAAATAAAAAATTATTAGAATCATTCCTTATCTGCTCAATTCTTTCTGGTAAAACCTTGATATTTTTGCTATGTGGTGCTAATTTTTTATATAGATTTTCAATTACATTGCTGTCCTTTGGTTCAGCTTCACGAATCATATAACTACCTACCTTTTGTATTTAATATATCCATGGTAAAGACTGAGATCGATTATTGCTATAACTCTATATAGGCCTTTTCCCTACCCGGAATCTTAAATTTTTTTACATCATATTCTTTAATTATATATACCTTCATCTCTTCAAAATCTTTATCCAAAGCAAGAACTGGATTTTTCAAGAAATATATTACTTCTTCTCCGTCATAAATTCGGGTTTTTATTGTTTCTTTGTCGGAGTGAAACAATAAATAGACTCCTTTGTAAAAATATTCGTAGTATCCCTCTTCGTCCTGCTCACTCTTATATTCAAAAGGAATACATTCAATATGATATATATTCCCATTTACATTTATCGATTTCATACAACATTACCCCACTTCCAATAATATCTATAAAAATTAGCATCCATATTTAGCAAAGTAATGTTTGAAATTATGACATTTTCCAATTTTCTATGAATTTTATTTACTAATAAATTCATAGAAAATTATTTATTCATTTTCAAATTTCACTTATTAATTTCACGATAAAACGCTGAACGACTCACTTGGTAATATTGCAAATTTGATTTATTGTACGTTTACCTTTTTTATATAAATGAATAGCATGTTCCATCCCTTCATGTTTCTTTCCACACTTACGAGGACTACCCAGCTGTCCCCCTTTTTTAACAATATCTAATCCGACTCTTTGCTTTTCTTTCAATAACTCTCGTTCCCATTCATAATCCAAACTAAATATATGAACATTTCGCTTTTCTAAGTTTTCAACGAGTTCTAAGATGCGTTTTAAACTTCTAGCTAATCGATTCATCCGAGCTTCAACAACTATGTGGCGGGACCCCTATAAGAAATCACAATGTGCGATCCAATCATTTGTTTTACTATTTTTGGCAAAATAAATTCCGCCGCCATGAATAATCTTTAAATGTGCTTTTGGATCTTCTGTTATTTGAAAAACAAATTCATAATCCGCGGGCCATTGGATGCCTGATTGGGCAAAACAAGCATAGCCACCTAATTTATGTATGTAATGATTTTCTTCAAAAATATCTTCGTAGTAGTCAATATCAATTGTGTTTTCAAGTTCTAAAATTCTATCTTGCATGTTGTTTGGAAAATCTTCCGTATCCCATTGTGGAAACTCATCAGTTACTAATCTAGGTATTAAGGGAAAAGGTTTTAGATTTGGAAACGTAAGTGACATCTCATTTGGTACTAGTTCCTCTAAAGAATCATATTCTCTAATACAAAAACTCCCTGATAAGTTGGACAAGTCTTTAGCAAAGTTTGGAGAAAGAAATACCGCGATGGCTTTCATATCTTTTACTGCTTCTGGAACAAAAGGTATTTGAGTTAAATTAATCATCATGGTTGCATACATTTTGTCTTGATAGCGGTCGATTGGGTAAGTTTCATTTGGTAATGAATAGGGGATCTTTCCAATCCAACTTTCATTTATAGATAAATCGGGTCTTTTTCCGCCTGCTTGAAAGATGGTTGCTCTTTTTCTTAGGATATTCTTTATTTGATCTATTTCCAAAGTATTTTTCCTCCTAAATGTACATTTTATTTTCTCTTTATTTTGATGAATAATTATATTGTATCAATAATGTATGTTTTTTGTTATAACGATTCTTTTGAAAGGTGTTGTTAAGCAACAATTTCACTTATCTTTCTGTGGTTTTACTGTCGATTTAAAACAAATAGGAAAGGATAACGTATTTTAATCATTTTGAGGACCACATAATGAGTATAGGGTATCAGAAAAAACTTGTTAAGATTAGTAAGTCCATACTATTTCATTTCATACAAAAGGAATTTGCTCATTATTAACGAAAGTGTATGTTAACTTGATGAATTCATTCATATACCGTATTACAAAAAAACATGAGAACAATCTTATCCTACGATACATAATTATGATCCATTTTAAAAATTAGTAACATTAAGGAGCAACATTATATGGGGAAAAAAGTACTGTTTTTTGGGGATTTCGGAATTGACGATACGATAGCTATCATATACGCGCATTTGACAGATAAAATTGATGTTATAGGAATTGTTGCAGACTACGGGAACGTACCTAAAGCTGAAGTTGTTAGAAATGTTCGCTTTTTACTTAAAAGTGTAGGAAAAGAATATATAAAAGTTTTTGGTGGGGCGGAGCATTCCATGTCTTCAGAAGCTGAAACTTTTTATCCAGAAGTTCACGGTAAATTTGGGATAGGGCCCATTTACCCAGGACTAGAGGTTCAGACATTTGAGAATTTTTTTGAGGTTCTCACACTTATTGAGCAGCATAAAAATGAACTTATTATCGTGAATACCGGAAGGCTTACTTCACTTGCAACTTTATTTCTCCTTTATGGAGAGGTGATGGAATATGTACATTCTTATTATATTATGGGAGGAGCTTTTCTATATCCAGGAAATGTTACTCCCATTGCTGAAGCTAACTTTTATGGCGATCCTGGATCGGCCAATATTGTAATGAGATACGCAAAGAATCTATCAATTTATCCTTTGAATGTTACACAATCGGCTATTGTAACACCAGAAATGGTCAATTATATCCACTCTAAAGGAAAAACTAAATTTTTAAAGCCTCTTTTAGACTATTACTATTATCAATTTTATCAAAAAAAAGTTCCTGGAATACAAGGTAGCCCGGTTCATGATGCACTTACTTTAATTGCGATTAATCGTGATGATATTTTTACGTACCATCAATCAGCAGTGACAGTTAATGTACTTGATACTGTAAGAGGACAAAGTATAGGAGATTTTAGATCTACCTTTGAACCAGAAACATTCGGTAATCGTCCAAAACATAGGATTGCAGTACAGATGAATTATGAACAGTTTTTTAAGGAGTTTATGACTGTAATGACTGGCGACCTATTTTAGTTAAAAATATTATATATACGGAGATGTTTTGCTATCAAGCTAAGATTTTAAAGTACCCTCTAAATGGAAATTTTATGTTTTTATAGACCTGAAATTTATTTTAATCGTTTTGGGGGTGACTTATTCTCTTAGGTTGATGGTAATGGGGTATCGTCACGTAACTCCAAAATATTCATTAAAAGTTGATTTTGAAGTTGTTTTACGCTTATATTCAAATGATATAATATATATACAATAAAATGATGAAACATTTTGTACTTCATGGTATTGTATTTCTTTATCAATCTTCGCTTGATGCCTTTTTTCAGAACAAAAATGGTTATAAGCTACATAAGTAGAAGATTTAATCAAACATCCAGGGATGTTTTCAAATACTTTCCAAGCGCTACGATATAATTGTAAAAATACTTCTTATGCTAACTCTTCAGCGGTAGATTGATCTATAACAATCCATATGATTTGTTTCACAGCATAAGCAAAGTACTGCTTAAATAAATCTTCAAAGGTCATAGCAGACGCATGACTTTCTTCATTTTCTATGGTTAACATGTTAGTTTAAACCTTACTCTCTATTTGATACCTGTATCATAGAGAAACCAGAAAAACGGATTTTGTGATAGTTTTTCTGGTTATTTTTTATTATGAACTAAAAAAGCATTCATCTGATTAAAAGATAAATGCAAAAAGAGAAATAAAAACATAAAAAATACAACTCTGATTCTAAGGTTATTTCCGTTTGTTTGATTGGATTTGGAGGAAGTGTAAGGCAAATACCGTTAAAACAATATAAAACAACGTGGGATAAACCAAATCCCAATACTGTATTCTACGCTCTATTTTTTTACTTTTCTAAAACAATTTCTGCTATTTCATTCGCATATTTTTTAGAGTCATATTCATCATAGTTACCTAGTACCACAACAGACAAAGATACTTCTGGAAACCGCATGAAGTGTGAACGATAACCTGCCCAGCTTCCTGAATGTTCTAAGTATTTACAGTTAAAACCTTCCGCAAGCCTTAGCCCAAAAGCATAATCTTCATTGTCAATAATCGTCTCTCCAGTTGGAGAAATTTTTGGACCTATTTCGCTCATCCTTTTAACAAGGTCATTTCCACCAACGGTACCTGTAGTTAAATTCTCTCCCCATTTTACCAGGTCTTCAACTGTTGCATGAACTGCCCCATCCCCTGTATGTTCCCAAGGGCTTTCATAGATTTTATATGTTCCTTGCTCATTCTTCGAATATCCACTAGTAATTGATATAGTAGCTGGGTAGTAATCTACAATTGTTGTGTCTCTCATATTCAAAGGGTCAAAAATACGCTCCTTTGTAAACTGACGTAGAGATTTGCCACTTACCTTCTCTACCACTTGTGATAATAAAAAATATCCTGTATTGCTATACTCAAATTTTGTTCCAACCGGGAACTTTGCAATTTGATGATTTCTAAGGTGTTCTAGCGATTCTTCCACTGTTAATGTATCCGTATATTTAATATTTGCTGCTTCAGCCAATTCCATATAATCAACTAGCCCACCCGTATGATGAATTAGATGTCTCAATGTTACAGGCTCAGCATATGCTCCTATAAAAGGGACAAACTTTACAATTGAATCATCTAAATTCAATTTCCCCTCTTGTTCTAAGAGTAATATAGAAAACGCTGTAAATTGTTTAGAAACTGAGGCAATATTAAAAACGTTTTTGGTAGTTATGGGTAGATTTTTCTCTATAGAAGCTAAGCCAACTGCACCTTTATAAGTTACTCCGCTATCGAAACTAGCGATATATGAAAAGCCAGGAGCTTTTGGTGAAAATTTGTTAAATAATTTTTTAATCGATGTATGTGTCTTTTCATTATATATATTATTCATCTCAATCACTTACCCTTCACTTAAAATGATCAGAAATTTATTGAACTATTATCTTTCTCATATCGAATTCAGTTGGACCACTTTTGTATTTCTACCCACTAGCATAAAAAATACTACATATAAAAAAATAGCAGTATGAATGTAAGTGTTTAAAGTCATAGTATGAGTCGTATCGTCTATTATAAAAAAGCAAACTTAATTAAGTTTGCTTTTTTAAATATTCTTCTAAATCTAATTAGTTTTCATAAAATATCTTCTGCTTCCTGTGGAAGGGATATGTTTTTATTTCTTCTGTATCTAAATTTTCATGAAATAAATGAATAGCTATAATTTGTCTACAATCATAGGTATGGTAATAATATGTACCGGATTCCATACACATTGCACTTGTATAGATGGTATTGTCTAATGTACCTTCGTCCGTTATCACTCCACCTTTTGGAACCTCGCAAGTTGATAAGATATGAAATATGGCCGATACCCCCTCTTCTTCGTTATCTATACCTTGAATATTTTGTTTCCCAAATGCTGCCCGCACAAATCTTGATGGTGGGGTGAAATCCCCAGGTAGTCCCATCGAACCCGATCCTTGTCCAAAAGCACTTAACGGCAAATCACTCCATTGTGTTGGTGCATATGGATGCGATTTAAGACCAATAAATTGTCTTAAATTTTGTAAATGCCAGTTAAACTCAGGACTATTGGTCATTACCCCAAGAGGATTATCATATATTTTTAGTCCTTCAGTTGTCGGCTCTAGCACAATACAATCTCCCCATTTATCCGCTAAAATCCAATGTAGCGGTGGAGTAACCCCTAAAACAGGTAATGGTACATCCAAAAAGGAAATACTATCTACAGATTTCTTTAACTCTTCGACAGAATTGGATTGTGTGAGACTCCATGCCACAAAATCCAATGGAGCCAGATTTGTTTTATTGTCATCTATACTGTTACTATAAGTAGCGAATCCTGGAAAATAGAGTGTTGCACATGTCATACCTGATTCATTTACTCCGTCCGCCAGTATTATCCTTCCTTGATGGTTAATCCCCATCCCGACAACAGCTTGTTTCGCCTCGATGGTTTCACCAGTTATATTGTTCCATTGATAACTTCGAGGAACTATTATTACTTCTTGATTGAAATCTAATGTAAAATCCATCGTTCTTGCAAAAAGATGCTGACCGCTTTTTGTCTGTAATGTCAAACTAGTACACATAAAGAACACCCCTTTATTTAGTTTATTTGAACAAAAACATATTTAATTTCCATCCTTAGGTTGATAAGCATGTATCGTGACCTATATTAAAAAATATGGTTTCTAATTTTATTTCAATCTTCCTTGCACCCAAGCAGTAATATCATCTATAACATACTCAGGGAAATTAGCAGGACTATACTATTCATCCGGTTTACTTAATTCCCCATCTCCTTCTGTAAAGAAGTGATTTAACTTTGGATATAGTCGATAATCAACGTGACCTCGTTCTTTTAATTGTTCTTTCCAAAGAGGAATTTCGATTTTTGATTGAACTTGATAATCTCTTTCTCCCTTCAAAATTTGAATTTTTTAATACAATATGCCAAATACTATAAGGAAAATAAAAATTATCAAAGAGATCACTAATCTCCTTTACGATTCCCCCTAACAAATTAAAAAACTATTATAAACAAACTTCAATAAAAGATGCCTTCTCCCTCTTTTTTTATGACTGGATTTTTTGAGTGGTTGGATGTTATCTAAAACAGAATTATTTATTGTATATGCTTCTTGCTGATTAACATAAACTCCTAGTGAATAGAAATTTATGCTTTCTGGGAATTTTCAGAAGGGTGGTATAAATATAAGAAGTCATAATTGTAATTACGAGTCTATCATTCAAACATGTTGTTACTGTACTGTTTTCGATTTCACTAGTCGAGTTGCAACAAATTTCACAAAAAACAAACCACTTAGACAAGTGTCCAAGTGGTTTGGTAGTACGAGTAAAAGTATATAAATATGTATTATTCCTCTTCTAAATCAGCAAGTTGTTTCATTCGTAACTTATAAACATACAATATTGGAATGAGTCCGCAAATAAATAAGATAATGCCTAACAGTAGCCCATCTCTTGTACTAGATTCTGGGCTGATCGATGTAAGGTAAGATGTGCCAAGTACAATCACTACCAATACGAGTAAACTTGTAAGGAGTGATTTTTTAGGATTCTTTTTCGTATGTTCTTGCTGCACATTGATGCTCATGGATAAATAACCTGACACGACCGAAGTGATAATAAATAGCATCCATAGCGGATTATCACGCATATGTTCAAAACCGCCATGTATCAAATCATATCCAAGAATGCAGAGTATACCCATAGTTTGTACAAAGAATAGAATACGGATATTTTGTAGATTCCTTAGTACAAGTCTTTCATCTGTAATTTTCTTCATTCATAATCCTCCTGTTCTATCCAAAAGATTTCGTCTAATGTTGCATCTGTCGCATAACAAATTTGTAAACATAACTTTAATGAAGGACTGTACTTCACTTTTTCAATAAGGCTAACAGTTTGTCTGGTAATCCCAACTGCCTCAGCTAATTGCTGCTGGGTCATATCTGCTTTTACTCGAGCAAGCTTCACGTGATTTTTCATATGCAACCTCCTATATAAATGTAACTTATATATTACTTAACGTAAAGTATATATTACTTTAATCTCGTACCGATTTGTACTTTGTACATATATTTCTCTAGTAGAAAAGAAAAACAAGTGTCCACAAAGAGACACTTGTTCCTTTTTAAGTAATGAAGAATCCGCTCCTTCTTCGTTTGTTTTTCGTGTAAACTTACTCGCTTGTATTTCTATTAAAAATACAGGCATTATGCAATGTAAATTTACATTTGGGAAGGCAAGAACTGCTACGTGTGAAATAACTTTATTTTTATCAGTTGAGATATACTCCTCATAGCCATGTCTTGTTACAGTCTCTTTTCCATCTATTCCTTTATAACGAAAATTTAGATAGACGTGTATATCAGATGAAAGATATTGATTGGAATTATGTATCATCAAACCCGCAAGCGAAAGGTTTATCAAATTTAGAACTAGCAAAAAAAGAGAGGAATCCTTTTTACAAGGATGATACACAAATTCAACTGCACCATACGACTCAGCGAGAACCAGGAAGCATGGTTGAATTACCGGCTAGTAAACATCGAAAATACTCAAAGCAGCTTGATGGTACAATTGAGGATGGAGATAGTTTTAGAAATGATCCAGTTTTAACAGCTCAGTATGAGAGATTTCGTGAGTATTACTGGAAACAAAGAGCACAAGATTATCAAAAATAAAATAAAAGAAGGAGTAATATAAATGAAGGAATGGATTGCTAACATTTTTTCCGAACGGGAGGAAAAAGGAGATTTTTTTGGAGGAGTTGAAGATGAATTTATTAACCAACTTGAAAAAAGATTAGATTGTAAATTTCCAGATAGCTATCGCTGGTTTTTAAAGCATTACGGTGGCGGAGGTATACTCGGAATAGATTTAACATGTGCAGGTTACATAGATAATTCACCAATACTTTCAGAAACTGGAGTGCATCGTAAAATAGGACTTCCTAACAGTTATGTTGTGATATGGGATGTAGGTGAATACGTATATTGCCTAGATACAACAAGTCTTGTAAATAGTGAATGCCCAGTGGTAACGTGGGATTTTGTAAGTAAGAAGACAGTACTTGAAGCTAAAGATTTCTATGAGTTCTTATCTAGGAAATTGAAAAGTGCAATTGAAGATTATGAGGATTAATAGGTCATAGCTATTAAAAAAATTATCATAGCATTAAAGATATTGAATATCAAAGTATAAAGTACATTTTTAAAATGAAATAAAATACAAATTACCAAAAAGAGATTGGAGTAGAAAATTTTTTCTACTCCTTTTATATTTTAATAAGATTCAAGGCTTTTCTTCATTACCCAACTTACTTAGAGTGGATTCCCTTAAAGATTATTGACCAAATTAATATGAGCGGATTTAAATTATCTGGATATGTTTTCTACCTACAACACTGTATAATTCTTACCCATCTAGAAAATCGAATTTTTCTTTATGAAATTTTGCCTAGCGTACGAAATTCGTGTTTTTGGTACTACCCCATCGCTATCAATCTAAGAAAATACAACTCTCCCAGAACGAGATTTTGTCCTAACTTGTAATAAAAAAGCTCTTTTTTCGTTTTAGGGTGGATTTGTTTTCTTAAGTTGATGGGCATGTGTCGTACCCTATAAAGGGAAACAGAATTAATTGTCAAATATTTAACTATAAAATACTAAATTTAGGAGGAGCTTATGAAAAGGAACTTATTGAAAAAAGTATTTTCCGCGTTATTATTGACCACAGTTTTAACATTCTCATTTTCTACTGCTGCATTTGGAGAATCCGGAACTACCCAATCACTTAAAATGAACAATGTTCTTGAAAGGGTTGTGACGGTTGAAACAAAGGGTGAATTTGATCGTGAAGAGACCCATAATATGGTTGATCGTCTCTGGAGCATCCCAACTAATATATTGATCACCATGCATAAACAGGGAGTTCAGGTTAAACTGATTAATTTCCCTCTTACTGATTTGCCGGAGTATGAATATTTAAGTGGAACCGTTCCTAGGGGATGGGAACATACTCCATATACGTGGGATGATGTGCCAGGTGCAGGTGGACAGACGGTTGTTGCTCGAATCGGTTACAGCTATAAAAAGATGCATAGTTCTGTAAGCCTTGAGCTGCATGAAACAGCCCATTCCATTGATCGTTATGTATTTGACAATATTAGTTATTCAAATAAGTTTACTGAAATTCACGCTTTGGAGCATGATGATTTTAATGACAATCCATATTTCGATTACAAGGAAGAATATTTCGCCGAAGCCTTTTCCTATTTTTATGCTGGTCCAGACACGAAGGCTGAGTTAGAAGAAAAAGCTCCATTAACTTATAAATTTATTAATGAGTTGCAGCGGAATATCCCACCGGAAAAGCATTCAAATAAGTAGAATTATAGAATTTTTCCATAATCATAGGATTCCCAAGTTATAGAAACGGAATTCAAAAAGGGGTACGGCAAGAATCCCTTCTTTTTTGAGCTACTTAAAGAAAAGCCTTTTTATCCATTTAACGCTTGCTAGGTGTCAATATTGGTACGAAAAAAGCTGTGATCACTGATTTTCACTTGATAAAATAATTTATTTATGCAATTATTTATTATAATTTTAAGGTATATAATAGGATTCTCCTGGCCAGGGGAATCCTATTTTTTTGTTCTAAAAGGGGACACGCTCCATCGCTATCAAGCTAAGAAATACAAATACCCCCAAAATGTAAAAAATGGGCTCAATTCTTATGGACACCTATGAAAAGATGAAATTTTTCACTTTGGGGGCACTTCAAAATGTTAGCTTGATGAGCATGTGGTGCTCCCCCACATCCATCAACTTAAGGTATATTTTCAAACAAAATGCGGTCTTTCCATATAGTTTTTTTATTATCTTTTGTAGATTTTATAAAAGCGGGCATATCAAATAAACCCTGACGGGTTTCAATTTTTTACTATGCTACCTGATGAGTAGAGGTGGTATACTCATAGATAACACCCAAAATATCAAAGACTGTCTTTTTCTCGTATCGATGAGATTTTCGTCCGTTGTGCTGTAGGAGGTTAAACAGACGAAGGAGAACCTTTGATAATTCTTGGGTGTTTTTGTGTAATGCTTGGTAAAAAAGTAAAAAATAATCCTTAATTATGTACATCGCTTTATATTCACTTAGCTCTTTCTGTTTCTTACGTAACAGGAGTTCTCGCATTTTAAACATAGTAGAAGAACATAATAGAATACTAATGAGTTGCCCATAAAGGTGACATTCTAATCGTTCTTGTTTAATAGATTTACAACGATGAATTTGAAACCAAGATTTCCATATTTTAAATAACAGCTCAATTTGCCAACGTAATGAATATAAATCATAGATTTTCTCTTTTGGTACCCATTCCGTAGGAATATTTGTCATATATACCGTAATACCTTGTAAAAGCTTTGTACGCTCTGTATATGTAATTCCTTTTTTCTTTTCGCGAATAGCTCGGTCACGTAGGCGTTTCTGCTTTTGCTCCTCGGTACACCTATAAACTACAATACGAGTAGGCAATTTGTCTTTACTCCCTACATATACATCGTGTAATTCATACACTTGGCCAGGTTGTAGTTGTTTCATAATGTCTTCCAAATGAATTTGTATATATACCGGTTTCAATTGAGAAGGTTTTGTTTTAAATACCACTGTTTCGAACTCTTTTCTATATATTTTAGTTGGTAACTTAAGACGAGATAAATAATATCCCTGCTTGTCTTGAATAGACTTAAAGTCTTGTAGACGAAAATATCCTAAGTCACGAATATACAGCTCATTCTTTTGTATCATGCCTGTTCGAGTCGCACCATACGCCTGATCACTTCGTTTTCCTGGTTCAATTTTCACATCAGAAAATTCTCCACTCAACAAGTCATACTCTAGTTGAATTTTCACACCAGCTTTATGACTACATCCTCCGGCACCAGGATAAGTAGATGCGAATCGATCTGGAACTTGAAAGGTTGTAGAATCAAGGATGCGAATGCGCTCAAAGTAGGAAGAAAGAGAATGAGAAATCTTAGATACGCCTCCAATTTTAGCTTGTAGAAGTGTAGTAAATACAGTTCGAAAGAAGGCTACAGAAGCCGAGTTAAATCGCCGATTAAGTCCTTCCGGACTTAATAAAACTCCTGTTGAAGTTTCTAATTGACTACATAGTTGAGTAAGAGAGGTAGTAGCGACTTGTTGATTTAGCCATACACACAAAGATAAGAAATGGTGCCCGTGGCACTTACGTTTTCGTTTCATCCCGCCTGCTTCTATGGCTAATTGATTAAGTGTAGCGGGAGACATATATCGATATAACTCTTCAGCGAATAAAGATAATTCTTGTTTTTGATTCATATTCATAAAAAACATGTCACCCTTTCTCATTAACATAAGAAAATAGTAACGTGCTTTTAACTTCAAAAATAGTCTAAATCCTTAAGTTGATGGATGTGTGGTGCTCCCCCTAAAATGATAAATAATTAAAGTTAATTTCACCATTGTTAATATTTTTGTTATGATCAATGTATAATAAAATTATAACTCATGTAATAGATTAAGCGGTATACTTAACCAACGACCGCTTAGGTAATGAGTTATACCCCTTGGAAAAGGTACCTTGCAGCAGGGGTACCTTTTCTTTTGTTTTTATTTATAAAATATTTTAAATAGAAGCTATGTAGTTAAAAAGTATACTAATTAAATTGTAATTGAAGTGAAGTAAATATCCCATATGGATATTTTTAAATACTAGAAAGAAAATCATTTGAGCGATAGCTGGTATACCGATGATAATTAAACATTGAATCCGTTTATAATTATATATAGAAAGACGGGGTAGTCCAAATGAGCTTTCAGACAATATTAAAGAGGTTGTAATTGAAGTAATGGGACTTATTATGAAGGTTCGTGTAATCTTGTGCCAAAAGAATAATAGCGATACAAAACAAGATTAGTATTAGGAGCTGCAGATACGTTTTAGTTTGCAATAATATGTATTGGCAGCTCCTATCACGTTTAAAGATCGTTTACACTCTTTAAAAAATGCGTTCATAACACGCCTCCTTTTGTATAATAGTAAATACTTTTAATTAATACTCTAACATGCTATTCTTCCCTATTTTTATTACATGTAAACTCATAGCTGTCCGCTCTATAAAATTTCATGCACCGTAATTATTAATTATATATAAAATATAGTTAACACGCGGATTTCTATTCCAAAAGAAAAAAGCACCCATCAGGATGCTCCATTTCTAATGATTTAAACACAATTTGCTTAGGGTCGCGATATCAATCAAAGCTGGTAAAAATTCTGTGTATCGATTTTTTCTTTGCCCTTACAAATAAACCACCATATCAAAGCTACAAGTAGTATAAGGAGAAGTAGTTTTAAGCATCAGGTAATACAAATTCCATTTGCTTACTCTGTGTTTTAAACCCAAGTTTTTCGTAGAATCGTATAGCCTTCTTGTTAAATTCTAAAACATTTAATTCTACGCTTGTTGCTTGTATTTCTTTAGCATACTCAAATGCTTTTTGTACTAATATTTTTCCGATTCCAGTTCCTTGACATATTTCGCTTACACCAATATTGCGGATAAAGAGTACTTTTCGCTCAACTAACTTTGGATTTTCGGATGGTTCTTTAATATCTAAGATTATGTAAGCAAGAATCTCTTTATTATTGTCCTCTACTACAAATATCTCTATGGTTGTATCAATAAGCCATTCTTCGTATGCATTGTGATCCAAAGAAGCTGAAGTATCAGAATAAATATCTGGTCTTCCCTCTATATGTAACTGTTGAACTTGCTTGTTTATATTTGATATATCCCAAAAATCTTCTGAAGTAGCTATTCTTACAGTAAAAGGCAAAATTTCATTAGACATAAGTACGTCCCTCCTAATGTTTTACTTAAAATATACTTTTTTCAGTGGGTTTAACATAACGCATCATTATCGATAGCAAGGATAAGGAAGTCCCCTACTCTCACAAGGGAACCTCCTTGTTCTCACCAAAAATTCCACCATGGCTTCTTCTCTTTCACAGCAGCAACCTCATCCGGAAATTCCTGCAAAGAAAAAAGCCCCATTTAGAGCCTCTTATTCTATATTAAGATTCTTAGTCACATCATAAATATTTCCTGTTGTTTAATTAAATAAGAATTCGCTTATCCATTCAGGGTCTTTTCTATCCTCTTTATTATAATTAATAAGACACTCTTTCATTATTTTTGTATCTCTCGGTAACCTTTTTTCTAACTTTGACCATCCTTCAAAAATCATTTTGTTGGGCAAAGGAAACACAAATCCTGTAATACAATCCCAAAAGGCATCCCAATTTTCCCCGTAAAAATCAGGAAACTCGAGCTTCTCTTTAAGAAGTAAATGTAATTCTTTTGCATTATAAATGTTGCTTACATCTATGACCATAATTGATTTATGTTCATTACTCATTTTATACACCCCATTAACATATTAGGCTTATATTTTATCATTATTTTACAAGATATCACTTATTCCTAGTCGTTTGTATACTTCACTAGCAGAATAAACAATCTCGTCCGTCATAGCGTCACAACACCTCCTAGTGACAGTATTCCATGATGTTTAGAAAATTCCTGCATATAAAAAAAGCCCCGATCAGGGCTTTTTGCAAGACGACTGTCATGTAATTGTTAATTGAAGAAGGATGTAATTAGATTGATGCGTCTTTTTTGGATGTCTCTTTTGTGAAATCATACAAAGCGATTGCACCTAAAAGAACAAGTATACCTTGAGGAACATCTATTAAAATAGTTTCCCAAATTTCTGGAATTACCCATTTAATATCTGCTGCCGATTCAAGATAAGCTTGAAAATAACCGATTGTAAAACTAATTATACTTAAAAATACAAATAACGTTAAGCCAATTCGAATTAATTTCTTATTTGTAAACATATAACACCTCGCAAAATTCATTGAATATTCCTGCTCATTATATACAAAAATTCCTATATTTAATTTTAACATACAAAAAATCCAAATAAAAACAATATGTATATTTGCATACTGTATTAACAGTATTCCATGATGGTTAAGGAATTCCTATAAAGAAAATAGCCCTGATATATATAGGGCTTGGTTTTTAGCACGTTATAATTAAGGCCATATAAGTATAATAAAAGCAATTAGTAATATCCCGCACCTCATCGTCGGTTGACCCATTTGAGATCCGTGCTTATTAGAAATTGAACCTGCAATTATAGGAAATACACCAGCTAATATAAGAAATAACGTGGTGAAAATTATCAAATTCATCTACCTCAACTTTTGATACACCCATTATAATTTATTTAATTCATATAAAGTTTATTAAAGCTTTTATATCGCTTTTGCGATTTCAACAAGAAGTTTCATAACCAACGGAATCATTTAAACAACTATATAGCCAATCCCCACACGACTTATCAACGAGAATCCCCGTTCCTGGCTACCTACCATAATAAACAGCCCACCGAATAACGCTACAACGGATGCAATCGGATAAATTTATATTTCATTTTTAATTCATTTAAATTGCAATTAAAAAGTAGTCGTGCTAACGTATTGATTATTAAATATAATATATAAAAATAATATAATTATGCGGAATGGAGACGTTTATTTATGCCTAAACGTGGCGATGAATTATGCTGTAATAAGTGTGGTCGATTTTGTGTTTTCGATATAGATGATGATGAATTCACATCAAATCTATTCCATAATATGAGCGTTTACTTTGGTTACACTAGTCCATTTGACAATGAAAAGATAGAATTTACACTTTGTGAATTATGTCTATTCGAATTTTTGAGGGGATGTTAACATAAACCATCCTCCGAATATTATAAAAATATTGTTGAGGGTTATGACGCTGCCCGTTCAACTAAACATCCTTATTATGAAGACCTTTTTATAGAAACATATAAAAATTTAGAAGACGTAAAGAAAAAGTAAATCAATTTTGAATAGCCTGCCTCTCTAAGGTCTGACTTAAAAATATTCTAATTATGTTGAGAAGAAAAAGCACCCACCTGGCTGCTTTTTTTATTATATATATCTACTATATACTACTTCATCTTGATGGCTATGCGGGTTATTTCAAAGTGACCTTTTTTATCTTTCAGGTAGATTTAATTAATAAAAATAGTTCTATCTTAAGTACTGAAATTGGCTATTAAAGAGTATCGTTGCTAATGTTATTTAGATCTTCCTTGCACCCAAGCAGCGATATCATTTATAACATACTCAAAAATAATTGCAGGGCTATAATACTCATCTGATTTACTTAATTCCCCATTTCCTTCTGTGAAGAAGTGATTTAACCTTGGATATAGTCGATAATCAATGTTATCTTATTTTTTTGTCTCATTGACCCATGTAATAATATCCTGGATGACGTACTCGGGAACATTTGCAGGGATTTCGTACTCACTTGGAAGACTCAATTCCCCGTCACCCTCCGTGAAGAAATGATTCAATTTCGGATATTCTTTGAACTGAACATTCCCGCGGTTTGAAAGTCCTTCCTGCCATTTTGTATATTCATCTTTTACTGTTACTTGATAATCGCGTGCCCCTTGCAGAATCAGCAAAGGCTCTTTTCGTGATTTTGCCTCCTCAACTGGACGCCACCTAGTAACATCATACATAAAATGAGGAGACGGAAACGGAAAATTGTAGCCAGCTGGCGGATGGTCAGGATCGAAAGTAGGATCCAGGATAAAAGCGAACTGTCTTTTTAGTTCATCGATTACTTCCTTTGGCGCCCCAAGGTATTGACTCACATCAATGGCAGTGTCAGTCAAAGGGCGTGCAGGTGGTGCGAGTAAGATACTTCCTCGAACAAGTGAGGAAGGCGCTTTGCTCAGTATACGCGGCATTGTGCCAGCTCCTTGGCTATGTCCGAGAATGAAAATATTATTTGGATCAATGCCTTCCTGCTGCGCTGCTGACTTTGCTGCATATATGGCATCATCTGTAGTATCACGGTCTAACGTAACCGGTTCTGCACTCATCTTTAATGCATGTTCTAAGGTACGTTTTTCATAGCGTAACACTGCAATTCCGTTGGATGAAAGGCCTACCGCAAGGTCTCGTAAGATTTTTGTTCCCAAATAGGTAGCATCGCGATCATGGATGCCAGCACCATGAACAAGAACAACAACGGGTACCTTTTCACCAGGCTTATGTTTCGGAACTGTTAATGTGGCTGGTAATGGATAAGTAGAATTTCCAATGACGATTTCACGTTCTTGATAGGAAGCAGGTTGGTCATATCTAGGATGCGGAATGTAAGATTCCTGGGGCGGCCTTTCTCCAACTTCATCTACTTTCCCGCCAGGTGTGAATTTAATGAGTAGCGGTATGGTAGTTCCTTCAATAGCTCCTGGAATTTCCACCGTCTGATGGACCAAGTTTCGTTCTTTTATTACAGGTGTTCCCATGATTTTTATCCCACTTTGTGTCCACCAGTTTTGTAATGTGTTTGCTGTAAACTTGGATTGAAAAGCAGCAGACGTCAACTGAAGTGCCTCTGCATACTTACCTTGCTGGAGATATTCAAAAAATAATGATGTACGCTCCGTTAAAGAAATTTGTTTCTTTTCTGCAGATTGTTCCTCACGTATATCTGCGTGAATAGCTGTTGTAAGCGGGAAAGATGAAACGCCTAAAGAAAAGAGTAGGGTAAAGGAAAGTACTGATTTTTGTATTTTCTTTTTTTTATTCATGTTTTAACCTCCAATATGTGATGGTAAAAAACAGGTATGGTAATTAAGGTTTTTGTGCAAAAACTTCAAAATGTTTGCAAGTAATCTCCAAAACTTGAACATACTGATATTATTACTCTAAAAAGCCGTAGATTTCTCCTTTTTCCGCATGCATATTAACCCCAGAAATAATCTTTCTTCATTCACTTTATATTTTGATTATACAAAACAAAGCTCTCGTTTTTCTTACTTGATACTTACAAATTCCTTAAGTGTATAAAATTTTTGTTTTTGTGATATCTTAAAACCTTAACTTAGAGGATATGTGGTGCTACCCCACATCCATCAACTTAAGGATTTAGACTATTTTTGAAGTTAAAAGCACGTTACTATTTTCTTATGTTAATGA
>NZ_JAEHCH010000049.1:0-17445 GCF_016483245.1 Bacillus cereus group sp. N31
TAAAAATAAAAATTGACGTTTCACGTTGTTTGTTTCGTTCAGTTTTCAAAGAACTACTTGGTCGCTCATTTGCGACTCCCTTATGTTAACATCTTCATGTTTCAATGTCAACTAAGTTTTTTATTTCGTTTGTCGTTTTCTGCGTTATTGCATCGGCGACTTGTTCTATATTACACCTCTGTACTCTAATCGTCAACATGTTTTTCTAAAAAAATATAAAAAGACGTATTCCTTTTAAAATACGCCTTTTTTACCATAGAACATTCTATTCATTTATTATTTTTCTATAATAGGTAACGCGACGATGAATTGAATAATACCATCCTCATATTCAGCTCGAATACTCCCCCCCTGCAATTCAACAATACTTTTCGCAATAGCTAATCCAAGTCCCGAACCTTCCGTTACTCTACTTCGGGATTGATCCTTCTTATAAAAACGTTCAAACAAGTTCCCTAATTCTTCTCTCGTAAACTCTTCACTATGATTTGCTATAACAATTTGTATATCCTTGCGCTGTCTTTGAAGAGAAACTTTTATCTCTCCATCATCTTTACTATACTTAATCGCATTCATTAGTAAATTATCAAATACACGGACCATCTTTTCCGAATCAACCGATGCATAGGCACGTTCCTCAGGAAATTTCTTAACAAACGTAAGTCCATGCTCTTCCGCTTGCGGTACTAATTCTTCTATTAATTGTTCCAGTAACTCATTTATACATACTTCTTGTTTTTCTAATACAACTTGTTCATTCGTTAACTTCGTATACTCAAATAAATCTTCTATTAAATTTTTTAACTGCTCCGACTTTGCAAAAGCAATTCTCGTATACTCATCATGTTGTTCTTTATTTTCATATTTAGAATCTCGAAGTAATCGTAAGTAACCCATAATAGAAGTAAGTGGTGTACGTAAATCGTGAGATACATTCGTAATAAGCTCATTCTTTTGCTTCTCTAATTTACGTTCCTTTTCTATATTATTCATAAGCTCTTCCGCCATTTTATTAATATTCTCAGTTAAAGACGCAATCTCATCTTCACCTTTCTTCTCAATACGGTACGCTAAGTTACCTTTTTCTATTTCCTTTACACCTTCTGCCATCGCTTCAATTTGCTTCATCTTTCTCTTTGTTATATAGAAAAAAGAGAAAATGAATACAAGGACACCAATTAAAAACGGAAATGGTCCTTCTTGCGTGTCATACATTACCTCTCCCTCTGGAATTCCGCTAACAAACATGTACAAATTCTTTCCTTCAATAGTAATAGGTGAAAAAGCTATAAATTCTTTTCTTGTACTTTCAAATTCATTTCTACCATCTGTATAATTAATCGCAAATGATGCTGCATTACGAATCGTATTATGCAAATCGATTTGCTCTTCTTGCGCCTGCTTTGTTTTATATAAAACTTTACCACTTTCATCAGTAACCAATATTTTTAAAGCTCTATTTCCTCGCTCTAAATTTTGATTCTCCATTTCGATCATATTAGATATAGCTTCTAATTTATTTTCATGAACCGAACTATTCGCTGCTCTTTGAGCTTGGTAATTAATTTGTTCCATACCAGCTCGATAATCGATAGTCGCTTGACGATTCGCATTCTCAAAAAATGGCGCAGCTGCTTTCGCTGACAAAACTCCTAATAACGCACAAGCAGCAAAAGTAGTAATCAATTGAATTCTTATACTCTTCCGTACGCTCTTTACTAATTTCTCAATTAGTTCTCTTGTTTTCCTTACATAAGTAAACGGATTAAATATCTTTTTCAATCTTATACCCCACTCCCCATACTGTTTTTATATATCTAGGCTTCCTTGGATTCTCCTCAATCTTTTCACGTACTTTTCGAATATGCACCATTACAGTATTATCAGACTGGAAAGATCGTTCGTTCCACACCTTTTCATAAATTTGCTCCGCGCTAAAGACCATACCTGGATTACGGGCTAGTAATTCTAAAATTGAAAATTCCCTCGGAGTTAGTTTCACTTCTTCTCCATCTACAATAACTTTATGGGTCGAAATGTTTATTTTCATCTCTCCAATTTCTAACTCGTCCTCATTTTGTATAGCGAAACCATTCATTTTCATATAACGACGTAACTGGGATTTAATTCTCGCGATTAACTCTAACGGATTAAACGGTTTCGTTACGTAATCATCTGCACCAGTTGTTAACCCTAAAATTTTATCCATATCTTGCGTTTTCGCAGAAAGCATAATAATTGGCATTTCTTTCGCTTCTCTTACTTTCATACACATATGAATACCATCTACTTTCGGCATCATAATATCCAACACAACTAAATGTACTTCATTCTCTTCTAACATACGTAGCCCTTCTTCTCCATCTCCGGCCTGCAGTACTTTATATCCTTCGTTCTTTAAATATATTGTAATAAGATTCCTAATTTCTTTTTCATCATCTACGACAAGTATTGTTTCCCCGGCCATAATATTTCCCCCATTCATTTTTTATCCCTAACTTCTATTATAGGAAAACTTCTGAAGAAAAACGCTCGGAAATCCTTAAGATTTTCTGAAGACGCAAAAAAGGCCTAGACTCCCCTTAAGTCTAGACCTTTCAAAAACCCCTTTATTTACGAACGTAGATGAAATACAGTACGAATAAAACTCCCATAACATACATAATCGGATGAACCTCTTTACGACGACCACTCACAACCATTGTAATTGGATAGAAGATAAATCCAATCGCAATTCCCGTTGCGATACTATACGTAAGCGGCATTGAAATGATAGTAAAGAATGCCGGTACTGCAATCTCGAACTTCTTCCAGTCGATTTCTCCTAAAGAAGAAACCATTAAGATCCCTACAATAATTAAAGCTGGTGCCGTTACAGCTGGTGTTACAACACTTAATAATGGCGAGAAGAATAGTGCCAGTAAGAAGAATCCTGCTGTTACAACTGCTGTAAATCCAGAACGTCCTCCCGCTGCTACCCCTGCAGACGATTCAATGTAAGACGTTGTTGTTGATGTACCTAAGATTGCACCAATTACAGTTGCAATTGCATCTGCGAATAATGCTTTTCCTGCACGTGGTAATTTATTGTTCTTCATTAATCCTGCTTGATTCGCAACCGCTACAAGCGTACCTGCTGTATCAAAGAAATCGATAAAGAAGAACGTTATAATTACAATCCCCATTTGAATAGTGAAAATGTCTCCGAAATGAGTTAACGCAGCACCGAACGTTGGTTCTAGACTCGGTATCGCTCCCACTACAGCTTTCGGAGTATCAATCAATCCTGTTGCCACTCCTAAGATCGCTGTAAGAATCATACCGTAAAATACTGCACCATTGATTTTCTTAATCATGAAGATGATCGTAGTAACAACCCCAAAGATTGCTAGTAATGTTGTGCCCTTTGTTAAGTCCCCCAACCCAACAAGAACAGCATCATTTTTCACGATAATTCCGGCATTTTGGAATCCAAGAAAGGCAATGAACAATCCGATACCTGCTGCTACTGCAAACTTTAACTCCGATGGAATTGCATTAATGATTTTTTCACGAATACCTGAAGCTGTAAGAATAATAAAGATAATACCTGACATTAACGTTCCAGCAATTGCTGTTTGCCACGGAATACCCATCGTTAAAACTGCTGTATAAGCAAAGAACGCGTTAATTCCCATACCTGGGGCTAAAGCAATTGGATACTTTGCGAAAATACCCATAATTAACGAACCGATCGCGGCCGCTAATGCTGTCGCAACGAATACTGCACCTGGATCCATTCCTGTACCTGCTGGTAACCCTTTAACATTTCCAAGTGACAGCGTAGCAGGATTGACAAATAGTACGTAAGCCATAGATAGAAATGTCGTTAACCCTGCTATGAACTCAGTCTTATAATTCGTACCGAGCTCATCAAATTGAAAATAGCGTTTCATCCTACGTTTCCCCCGTTATATGATTACTCGCCGCATTTCACCCTAGCCCTCTTTTATCTATAAAAATAAAAAAGGCTTCCATTGCATATACATGGAAGCGTTCTATAAACAAAGACAAGTTTCCCCTCATCTTTATAAAAACGCCTCGTAGTCAAGCCATTTACGGTAGCTAGGTAGAAACTTTCGGGCCATATCCCCGATATTATACGACGGCATAATATTCACTTTTCGTTTGAATTACATACTCATATTAACTCTTGAAAGTATTTTTGTCAATTTAAAAACGAACAATTTTATAAAATTTCATATTTTCGTTCGTATTAATGCTGAAAACAAAAAGATCCATCTATGCATGAGCAAAAGATGGATCTTTTTTATAATACTATTCCCACTCAATAGTTGCTGGTGGCTTACTCGTTACATCATACACGA
Organism: Bacillus cereus group sp. N31; assembly: GCF_016483245.1. Classification (NCBI taxonomy): domain Bacteria; kingdom Bacillati; phylum Bacillota; class Bacilli; order Caryophanales; family Bacillaceae; genus Bacillus; species Bacillus cereus group sp. N31. The sequence goes on from NZ_JAEHCH010000049.1 coordinate 4,368, forward strand.
TACGGTTAACGTGTTTTACTTCGTTTACGATACGTACAGAGATTTTCTCTAATACGTCCCAAGGGATACGTGCCCAGTCAGCTGTCATACCGTCGATAGATGTTACTGCACGGATACCTACTGTGTAATCGTAAGTACGCTCGTCACCCATAACACCTACGCTACGCATACCAGGAAGCGCAGTGAAGTATTGCCAAATTTCGCGGTCTAAGCCCGCTTTAATAATTTCTTCACGTAAAATCGCATCAGATTCACGAACGATTTCTAATTTCTCTTCTGTGATTTCACCTAATACACGAATACCAAGTCCTGGACCTGGGAATGGTTGACGCCATACGATTTCATCAGGAATTCCTAATTCAGATCCTAATACACGTACTTCATCTTTAAATAACGTGTTTAAAGGCTCAATTAATTTGAACTGCATGTCTTCCGGAAGTCCACCAACGTTATGGTGAGATTTAATTGTTTGTGCAGTTGCTGTACCACTTTCAACGATGTCTGTGTAAAGTGTACCTTGTGCTAGGAAGTCCATACCTTGTAATTTAGAAGCTTCATCATCAAAAACGTAAATGAATTCGTTACCGATAATTTTACGTTTTTGTTCTGGATCTTCTACACCTTTTAACTTGTTCATAAAGCGTTCTTGTGCATCCACTTTAATAACGTTCATATGGAAGCCTTCGCTAAATGTTTTCATAACGCCTTCTGCTTCACCTTTACGAAGTAAGCCGTGGTCAACGAAAATACATGTTAACTGGTCGCCAATTGCTTTATGAATTAATACTGCTACAACAGAAGAATCTACACCGCCACTAAGTGCACATAGTACTTTTTTGTCTCCAACAGTTTCACGGATCTTCTCTAATTCTACTTCGATAAAGTTCTCCATGTTCCATCCTTCAGAACAACCACATACGCCGAATACGAAGTTTTTAATTAAATCGTTACCGTGCTCAGAGTGACGTACTTCTGGGTGGAATTGTACACCGTATAAGTTTTTCGCTTCATTGCTCATACCAGCAATTGGGCAAGACTCGCTTGTTGCGTCTACTACGAATCCTTCAGGTAAACCAGTTACTAAGTCACCATGACTCATCCATACAACTTGCTCTTCTGGAAGGTTCGTATATAATTTTGATTCGTTCTCTACTTTAAGAACAGCTTTTCCGTACTCACGGTGGTTTGCACGTTCTACTTTACCACCGAAGTGTTGTGTCATAAGCTGCATACCGTAACAAATACCGAAAATCGGTAATCCTAGTTCAAAGATTTTTTCATCACAATGTAATGCACCTTCACCGTATACACTATTTGGTCCACCAGAGAAAATAATCCCTTTTGGATTCATTGCTTTAATTTCTTCTGCAGTAATTGTATGTGGATGAAGTTCACTGTATACACCGAACTCACGAATTCGACGTGCTATTAACTGATTGTACTGACTTCCAAAATCTAAAACGATAATTGTATCGTGCTGCTTTTTCAAAATAATCACCCCAACGTTAGTTCTCGTATATAAATATTTTCACCAATTTGGCGAAAAGCATTACCAATATAATAAAAAAAGCCAGTCCTCCGCCTCTAGTCTCATAACAAAGAAAAGGCAGGGGTCTGGCTTTATAAAGAAAGATAGTCTCCGCTCTTTATAAATATAAGACACACTGCCTTCATAGTCAGGTTGTTTACGGTAACCCGGTAGAGACTCTCAAACCATATCATTGAGGATATATGAAGGATCGTTTTATATTATCTTCCTAGATTCTAACAATGAAGTGTCGATGTGGTCAAGAGAGAAAGCGACAAAATTCTACAGAAATTAATTTCTTTCCCACTAAAACACAAAAAACATTTCCATATAGAAATGTTTTTTGTGTTTTATCCTATTATTCAACTTTTTTCTGTTGTTTTCTACCCATTAATCGTGTAACACCATTTTTCATTACAAATACCCCGTATCCCACAAATAAAAAAATAACGGGCAAAATGTCAAAACGATACCTAGTTTGAACTTCGACAAACAAATGAATAACTACATATCCACCAAACAAAATATATAAAAGAGGATATATTGAATCATTTCTTCTATATAATGAAATGGTACCAATCGCAAATATACAACATGTAATATACATAAGCCTTTCATATTTTGTCAGCATTTGTTGTAAGTGTGGTTTATTCAGTTCCCCCCACTCCAAAGCCCAACCAGGTGCATCATCAGGATTACTCCACATTTTTTCAACTTTCAATACAAGTAATTGACGAACTTTCTCTTTGTCCTTCAATCTGTCCTTGATCAAAGCAATGGAAGCATCATTTCTTTCCTTCCCAAGTTTAAATTGACTAAGGTAAACAACATCTGGCTGATTCCATCCACCAATCGAATCATAATTGAATCCCACAACAAATTTCCAATATGGCATTTGGTTCGACAATGGTTTTTTCGCTAATCCCGTGTTCATTAAGAAAATACTTACAATTTGCATCACTAGAAAATATACAATCACTATTCCCACTAATTTTTTTACGTAGTTTAACGTTTCTTTTTTTCTAAACGGAAGTATCTTATAAATTAATACATAAACAAAAACCGCCAATAAAAAGAAACTTCCTAACGGTCTCATAATATTTCCAATGCTTAACAGTAACCCTGTTAAACCCCAACCGTATTTAGTTGAAAAACCTTTTGTAATTAAAACATACAGTCCTAAAAAAAAGAAAAAGGTAGAAATATATTGATTTGTTAATACAGAGCTATAGATAATATTAGGTATGTAAAACGCGTAAAATATTGCCGCAGTTCTCGCACTGTATTCATTAAAAATGGTTTTACCCATAAAATAAATAATCACGGCAGTACCTACGCTCCAAAAAATATTAAATAACTTCAATATAAACAGATGATTACCAAAAATTTTTATTAATATAGCCTCATAATATGTGAATCCCAATTGGTATGTCCAACTCATATAGTATTCATCTGTAATAAATGCAAAATTACCCTTTACAGCTTGTTGAGCACTTTCATACATTACAGAAAAATCCGAGATAGGTACTGTTTTTTCAAAAATGATCCATAACAACCTAATTGCAAAGGCTGTAACTATGAGAATGAGCAAAAATTGATTAACTGTTAAAAAACGATTTGCTAAAAATGATATTATTCCGAGCACCAAAATAGTTGCTACTATCTCCAGAATTAACACAGCGACCGAGGAATAGGTAGATTTCTCTATTTGAAATGAATTATAAAGTGTAATGACAAACATCGCCAAACCACATACTACTAATATTTTCGAAAAAATGTTTCTACCCAAATTTTCTTTAATCTGCATCATATACCTCACTAACTAGGCTACCGCCATCTTCTCTCATAGACAATAAGAACTAGGAGACTTATTATCTCGACTAAAAAATAAGAAAAATCCCTTTTGACTGTATCATAAATGTTAAAAGAATTATATATTCAATTGGAATTATATTGAATATTACCGTAATAAAAAAAGCTTGAATATTCCCCTCCATTCTCTCTCTAAACTTGCGACCTTCCAGAAACCTTTTATATACATCTTAACAACAAAGAAGGCTACCTCCTTTTATCAAGGAAGTAGCCTTCTTCTAATTAACTATTTATACATTGAACAGCTTCACAGAGTGATGCTTATTACATCATTCCGCCCATACCGCCCATGCCCATGCCGCCCATGTCAGGCATTGCTGGTGCATTTGGTTCTGGCTTATCAGCAACTACAGCTTCAGTTGTTAAGAACATAGCTGCAACAGATGCTGCGTTTTGAAGTGCAGAACGAGTTACTTTAGCTGGATCTACGATACCAGACTCAAGCATGTTAACCCATTCGCCAGTAGCTGCGTTGAAACCAACGCCTACTTTTTCGCCTTTTAGACGCTCTACAACTACAGATCCTTCTAGACCAGCGTTGATTGCGATTTGACGAACTGGCTCTTCTAGTGCACGAAGTACGATGTTGATACCTGTTGCTTCGTCGCCTTCAGCTACGATAGAAGCTACTTTCGTGTATACGTTCATAAGTGAAGTACCACCACCTGCAACGATACCTTCTTCTACTGCTGCACGAGTTGAGTTAAGTGCATCTTCAATGCGAAGTTTGCGCTCTTTTAACTCAGTTTCAGTTGCTGCACCTACTTTAATTACTGCTACGCCACCAGCTAATTTAGCAAGACGCTCTTGTAATTTTTCACGATCGAATTCAGAAGTTGTTTCTTCTAATTGCGCACGGATTTGACCGATGCGAGCTTCGATTTGTTGTGTGTTTCCAATACCTTCAACTACAGTTGTGTTTTCTTTCGTTACAACGATTTTACCAGCGCGTCCTAAAGATTCAACTGTAGCAGATTTTAAGTCACGTCCTAATTCTTCAGTGATTACTTCGCCACCAGTTAAGATTGCGATATCTTCTAGCATTGCTTTACGACGGTCACCAAATCCAGGAGCTTTAACAGCCACTACATTGAATGTACCACGAAGTTTGTTCACTACTAATGTAGCTAAAGCTTCACCTTCTACATCTTCAGCAATGATAAGAAGTGGTTTACCTTGTTGTACCACTTGCTCTAATACTGGTAAGATTTCTTGGATGTTAGAAATCTTTTTGTCAGTAATTAAGATATATGGGTTATCAAGAACAGCTTCCATTTTGTCAGAATCAGTAATCATGTAAGGAGATGCATATCCACGATCAAATTGCATACCTTCTACTACGTCTAATTCTGTTGTGAATCCTTTAGATTCTTCTAAAGTAATAACGCCGTCGTTACCAACGCGCTCCATTGCTTCAGCAATTAATTGACCTACTTCTTCGTCAGCCGCAGAAATAGCAGCTACTTGTGCGATAGAAGATTTACCTTCGATTGGTTTAGAAATCGCTTTTAATTCTTCAATTGCAGCAGTAACAGCTTTTTCGATACCTTTACGAAGACCCATTGGGTTTGCACCAGCTGTTACGTTTTTAAGACCTTCACGAATCATAGCTTGCGCTAATACAGTTGCAGTTGTCGTTCCGTCACCAGCTACATCGTTTGTTTTGCTAGCAACTTCTGCTACTAATTTTGCACCCATGTTTTCGAATGCATCTTCTAATTCGATTTCTTTTGCGATTGTTACACCATCATTTGTAATAAGTGGTGAACCGAATTTTTTCTCAAGTACAACGTTACGACCTTTTGGTCCAAGCGTTACTTTTACTGCGTTTGCAAGAGTGTCGACACCGCGAAGCATCGAACGACGTGCTTCTTCACTAAATTTAATATCTTTTGCCATAATAATTGACCCCCTTGGAATTTTTAAGATTTATATAATTAACCGATAACTGCTAAAATGTCACTTTCACGTAAAATCAAGTAGTCTGTACCTTCGTATTTTACTTCAGTACCTGCATATTTTGAGAAGATGATAAGATCACCTGCTGCTACCTCTAAAGCAACACGCTCACCATTTTCAAGCACTCGACCAGTACCTACTGCAATAACTTTACCCTCTTGTGGTTTTTCCTTTGCAGTGTCTGGTAATACAATACCACTTGCTGTTTTTTCTTCTGCTTGAACAAGCTCAATTACAACGCGATCACCTAATGGCTTTAGCATGAACAATAACCTCCTCATTGTGTTATGTAAATTTTTTATTAGCACTCGAGTCACCCGAGTGCTAACACACTTATAATAATAAATAATCTCAATTTCTTTTGCAAGTAAAAAAATCATAATTTTTTCGCAAATTACTATATATACTCTTCTATATAAAATCCTTCTTCTACTACCTTTACTATATGAATCGTTGTTTCCACTACTCGTATGTTACAATATGAAAGACACCCTAAGTTGTTTTCGCTACACACACAACTTTTTCCTGTCTTCTATTTTAATTTCCAATGCAGATTTACAAAAAAAACATAATTCGAATGAAAGTTTATATCGTAGGTAGCATATTACATGTTATCCTGCCTTATCTCATACACTAGAGTTAGAAAGGATGGTTAAACCATTTGAAGAAACAATATTGGTGGATTATCGTTACATACATTTTAATGCAATTGTCGGGTATTGCCGGATTACCACTTCTTCTGAAAACCGGACTATACGATAATAGAGGATTTACCAACGAGGAAAAGTTTCAACTAATAACCGGACATTGGTCTATTATTAGCTTTTTCATTGCACTATGCGTTGTAATTTGGTTACTTAGAACAGATATTCGTGACAGGCATTTAGATGCAATGCGCTCTTCTGTTCCAGCTACAATCGGGTGGATTTTTATCGGGTTCTTCTTAGCAATCATCTCACAAAGTATTGCAGGTATGATTGAAATGTATCTATTAGGGATTACACCTGGATCTGAGAATACAGACCGACTTATGGACATCGCAAGAACGACACCTTGGTTCCTTATTGTTATATCTATAATCGGACCTATTTTAGAAGAAATCGTATTTAGAAAAATTTTATTTGGTACACTTTATAAGAGATTTAATTTCTTCGTTGCTGCTATTATTAGTTCACTCGTATTCGCAGCGATTCATTTTGATTTTACTCACCTATTGGTATACACTTCTATGGGGCTCGTATTCGCCTTCTTATATGTAAAAACGAAACGTATTATCGTTCCTATAGCAGCCCATGTAGCAATGAATACATTAGTTGCCATTGGACAGATTTTCATGAGCAATGAACAAATTCAAGAAATGATTAAAGAAGCTGAGAAAATGCAAGGCTTTATCGGAGGATTTTTTGTATGAGAAACTCACCATTGTTCATGGCTGCATTGTATTTCCTTCTCGGATGTATCTTTACACGTTTCGCCATTACGAACGTGACAGATACAATCTGGAATATGTGGACAATACTATTTGCAGTTATGGCAACAATTGATTTTAATTTGGCACTTCGCCTTATATTAGTTAAATTCACAAAGAAAAAACAATAATAAAACGCAGAGGTAACCTCCTCTGCGTTTTATTGTGGATAATTCTTTAAAAAGTAAACAAGCGTTTGTAGCTCTACAGCTAAATCAATATGATGAATTCTTATATTCTCTGACACATTTAAGCGTGCTGGTGTGAAGTTTAAAATACCGTGCACGTTTGTTTCTGCCAATCTATCGGCTACAGATTGCGCTACTGTAGCGGGTACTGTTAATATTGCCACTTGTATATCATTTGATAACCTTTCTTCTAATTCATCTAAATGATATACAGGAATACCCCCGATTTCTGTTCCAACTTTCTCTTCACTAACATCAAATGCCATTTCAATTTTTGTATTATTGTTTTTCGTGAAATTATAATGTAAGAAAGCGGTCCCTAAATTACCTACTCCAATAAGCGCTACACGTGTTATATCATCTTGATCGAGTGTTTCACGGAAAAATGATAATAAATAATTTACGTTATATCCATATCCCTTTTTCCCTAATGCTCCAAAGTATGAGAAATCTCTTCGAATAGTTGCGGAATCAACCTTTACCGCTTCACTCAATTCGGCTGATGAAACACGTTGCTTACCAGAAAGAGATAAGTTTTGGATAAATCGATAGTATAGAGGCAATCGTTTAGCAGTGGCTTGCGGAATTTTCTGCTGATCCATATAACCTCTCCTCTCTTCCTATCTTTATTCATATACTTGAATCGAATACAGAAGTTTAGTACTTATGAATTTCCTTGTATAATAAAGAGAAGAAGTATTCTCTCTTTATTTTAAACTATACACTATTTTTAGTATGATTGAGAAATATAAACATGGCAAAGTTAAGAAATTATTTGAGGTGAAAACATTGATTTTATTACAAGTAAACGGGCTTTCAAAATTATACGGTGCCGAAACGATTCTTGCAAACATAAAATTGGAAGTGCAAACGAAAGATCGTATCGCTTTAGTTGGACGAAATGGAGCCGGAAAATCTACATTATTAAAAATTATCGCCGGTGAATTATCTCATGATGGCGGCGAAATTATAAAACCGAAAGATGTCTCAATTGGGTATTTAGCTCAAAATACTGGATTAGAAACATCATTAACAATTTGGGATGAAATGCTAACCGTCTTTACACACCTACAGCAAATGGAGACAAAACTTCGAAGGCTAGAGCAAGAAATGGGAAAAGAAGAAAACTTTTCAAATGCCGCTACATATGAAAAATTATTAGCTGATTATGACCAATTGCAATTAGATTATAAAGATCAAGGCGGCTATCAGTACGAAGCAGATATTCGCTCCATTTTAAGTGGTCTTGGTTTCCCTGTTGAAACGCATCAGACGACAATTTCTACGTTAAGTGGCGGACAAAAAACGAGATTAGCTCTTGGGAAATTATTATTAACGAAACCAGACTTACTTATTTTAGACGAGCCTACAAACCATTTAGACATCGAAACATTAACGTGGCTTGAGCAATACTTACAAGGTTATCCTGGCGCAATTTTAATCGTTTCTCATGACCGTTATTTCTTAGATAAGCTTGTTACACAAGTATATGAAATTTCGAATAAAGAAAGCAGACGATTTGTTGGTAACTACAGTAAATATTTAGACTTAAAATCAGCCCTATACGAACAAGAAATGAAGCGTTATGAAAAGCAACAAGATGAAATCGCTAAACTTGAGGACTTCGTTCAAAAAAATATAGCACGTGCATCTACGACAAAACGTGCACAAAGCCGTCGTAAACAATTAGATAGAATGGAATTATTAACCAGACCATTAGGTGACTCTAAATCAGCCTCATTCCACTTCGATATTGAAAAACAAAGTGGAAATGATGTTTTACAAGTAAAAGATGCAACCATCGGTTATGATGAGGATCCTATTATTGAACATGTAAATATGCGCTTAACTCGGGGAGATAGTGTTGCCTTAGTTGGACCGAATGGAATTGGAAAATCCACATTATTAAAATCCATTGTGAATAAGTTACAGCTATTACATGGAGATGTTGCTTTCGGATCAAATGTATCTGTTGGTTATTATGATCAAGAGCAAGCTAACTTAACATCTTCTAAGCGCGTTTTAAATGAACTATGGGATGAATATCCACTTCAACCCGAAAAAGAAATTCGCACTATACTAGGTAATTTTTTATTCACAGGGGATGATGTACTAAAACCAGTATCTTCTCTTAGTGGTGGACAAAAGGCCCGATTAGCTCTCGCAAAACTTATGATGCAAAAATCCAATTTATTAATTCTCGATGAGCCAACGAACCATCTTGATTTAAATAGTAAAGAAATTTTGGAGAATGCTTTAATTGATTATCCAGGAACTCTTCTATTCGTTTCACATGACCGCTACTTCATTAATCGCGTAACGACTACAGTTGTCGAGTTATCAACAGAAGGTGCGCAAGAGTATTTAGGTGATTACGATTACTATGTGGAGAAGAAAAATGAAATGATTGAACGCGCAGCATTTGAACAACAAGAACAGCAAGAAAATCAGGCACCTGTTCAAAAAACTGTAGCTCAAGAAAAATTAAATTATCTCGAAGAAAAAGAGCGTAAACAATTAGAACGTCAACGCACTCGAAAAATCGAAGAACTAGAACAAAACATCGTAAGCTTAGAAGAAGAAATTGCTACGTTAGAGGATCAGCTTTGCTTACCAGAAATATATGCAGATTATGAAAAGGCTAGTGAGATTACAACGAAAAAACAAACATTACAAGAACAACTTGAAGCCTGTATGGCAGAATGGGAAGAACTGCATATATAAGCTAATTTAAACAAAAAGGATGTCTCATCAGTCGAGGATTTTTGACTAGATGACATCCTTTTTATTTCCCTTTAGAATCAGTTTCGTAGTACATGAAATTATATCGACGATTTTTTGAATGCACATACCTTAACTTAAAATATATAAACAATTCGACAAGAAACATCGTTTTCCCGACAAAGATTGACAATTGCAGCAACCCATATGATAAGAGGAGGATTTTTCAAAAGTTTTTTAGGATATCTTCTCGTTTTTATTTCCCGAAAAAGAATTCATTTAAAGGTCAGACTTCATCCGTTTTATCCACAAGGTTATACACATATCCACCTTTATAAAATAAACATCAAAATAACTTTTCCACATTATCCACATTTAACAAAAAAGTTATTAACAGTTTATATACACAATAAAACCCACATTATCAACAGATAATATGGGTTTTATCCACAAGCTGTGGTTAATTTTGTGTATAACTATGCTTCAATATCTAAGCCTGGGTTTGCATTTAAAGCTAATGTCGCACGTTTTCCTTGTTCGTATGCAATTGTACCTGCAGCTGCAATCATTGCTGCATTGTCTGTGCATAAAGATAACGGCGGGATAATTAGCTCTATATCTTCTTTTCGTGCAAACTCTTCTTCTAGACGTGCACGAAGCCCTTTATTAGCAGCTACTCCACCAGCAAGGAGCAATTGCTTTACATTATACGCTTCTGCTGCACGAGATGCTTTCGTTACAAGTACATCAATTACACTCTCTTGAAAGCTTGCTGCTAAATCTTCCGGTGCAATTTCTATACCACGTTGTTTTGCGTTATGCACAGTGTTGATAACTGCTGATTTCAATCCACTAAAGCTGAAATCATACGAATCGGGTTCTAGCCATGCACGAGGCAAATCAATTGTTGGCTTCCCTTCATGCGCAAGGCGATCAATATGAGGACCACCTGGATACGGCATAGATAGCGTACGAGCTACTTTATCATATGCTTCTCCTGCTGCATCATCTCGTGTTTCACCAATCACTTCAAATGAACCATGTTCTTTCATATAAACAAGTTCTGTATGTCCACCAGATACAACAAGTGATAGTAGTGGGAATTGAACTTCTTTTACTAAACGATTCGCATAAATATGGCCAGCAATATGATGAACACCAACTAGAGGAATATCATGTGCAAAGGCTACCGCCTTCGCTGCATTTACTCCTATTAAAAGTGCTCCTACTAAACCGGGTCCCTCTGTTACAGCAATTGCATCAATATCCTCGAAAGTTATATTCGCTTCTTTTAAAGCTTCTTCTAACACAACTGTAATTTCTTCTACATGGTGACGGGATGCAATCTCTGGTACAACCCCGCCAAAACGCTTATGACTTTCAATTTGTGATGCAACGACGTTCGCAATGATTTCCGTTCCATTTTTAACAACTGCTACTGCTGTTTCATCGCAGCTTGTTTCAATACCAAGTATAATCGTATTTTTTTCCATTATATATTCACCCACATTACAAGACCATCTTCCTGATTGTCTGCATAGTATCGTTTACGAATTCCACCATTTTGAAATCCGTATTTTTTGTATAACTGCTTTGCTACTTCATTTGATACGCGTACTTCAAGCGTCATTGTTTTTACCCCTAGTTCTTTCGCTACGGAAATAACTTCTTTCAATAGGGCATCTCCTAACTTTTGACCTCGGTATTCTGGCAAAATAGCTATATTTGTGATATGTGATTCATCAATAATTATCCACAATCCACAATACCCGATTACAAGGCCATCTTTTTCTAGCACAACATAATGTGCATGTTCATTCATCGTTAATTCACGTTGAAAGGCATCTGCAGTCCAAGGAGTTGAAAAAGATGCTTCTTCAATAGCTACAATTTGAGCAATATCATCGAGTTCCATCTTTCTAAATATCATATCCATCTTCTGCAAGCTCCTACTTGTTTTGACTTTCTAACCACTTTGTTTCAGCTTCAGCTAAACGAAGGTAACTAGGAACAAATGAATGTACATCTTGTTCCTCTTTTTGTAACCCTAAGAAAGCTAACTCACTTGGTCTTGGGTTATTTTTAGTGAAAGGAGCAAATACAGCTTGATTGCCTAAATGTTCTATAATTGTTTCTTTATGCAATTTAACATCGTTACCGATAAATAAAACAGGCTGTCCTTTATCTTTTAACATTTGCAACCAGTCTACAATAAGAATAATTCGATCTTCTTCTATTGAAGTTAACTGCTCTCCTTCATATGTATATAATCCAGTATAAATTTGTCCACGTCTTCCATCAAATAAAGGACAAATTAACCCACTAAAGTTAGCACCGTTTGCAGCTACTACTTCTAAACTTGATACACCTACGATTGGTATTTGAAGTGACCAAGCTAATGTTTTTGCCGCTGTCACACCTATGCGAACACCTGTATATGATCCAGGTCCAGCAGCCACAACGATTTTAGTTAATTCTTTTGGTTTTACACCACATTCTTTTAATAGTTGCTCTACAGCTGGCATAAGGCGTACAGAATGGTTTTTTGTTAAATTTGTAATGATTTCCCCAATTACGTTTTCTTCCTCAATAAGGGATACACCCATTACGTAATTTGAAGTATCAATTGCTAGTACTTTCATCTTGTAATAGCTCCTCACATAATCTAATATAACGGTCTCCAACTGGCTCGAGTACAATTTTCCTTGTGTCATCTCCAGCATGGAATAAACTAATTTGTAACTTTTCATTCGGTAAATATGCTTCTATCAAATGAGCCCATTCTACTACCGTAATTCCTTCACCATAGAAGTACTCATCAAAACCTAAGTCTTCTTCACTTTCCGCTAAACGATACACGTCCATATGATATAACGGCAATCTTCCTTTATATTCTTTAATAATGTTAAAGGTAGGACTATTTACAACTCTTTTCACGCCAAGACCTTTTGCTAGCCCTTTTGTAAAAGTCGTTTTACCAGCTCCAAGATCTCCTTCTAAAATAATTACATCTTGCGCCCGGGCAAGTTCACCTAGTTTTTCTGATAATCTTTGTGTTTCCTCAGAAGATTTTGTTGTTACTTCATATTTACTCACAGACTTCACCTACTTTACTCACAATGTTCTCTGCTCTTTATTATACAGGTTTTGAATATATAAAAAAGTCCTTAGGAGTTGTCCTAAGGATAGTTTGACTGTCTTTATTAGTTTTTTGTTAAAACAAATAAAAAAATACGAAACAACTTGTTTCGTTCTTTTCTTTATATAAAATGGCGGTCCCGACCGGGGTCGAACCGGCGATCTCCTGCGTGACAGGCAGGCATGTTAACCACTACACCACGG
>NZ_JAEHCH010000005.1:0-222224 GCF_016483245.1 Bacillus cereus group sp. N31
TAATATGTCACCTATAGCTTATAGGAAACATGTTATCTAGGTGTTTTTTCTTTGTCTCACCAAATGGGGCCAGACCATTAGGAAGTGGTAGTTTTTTATACATTCAAAGCATCTCGTTCACATTCTACTATTTTTTCAATATGTGATAACACACGTTGCGCTACCAACTCACCTTGCCCAATACAATCTGGCAGACCAGAACCAGCGTAAGAACTTCCAGCTAAGTACACACCTGGCAATTCTTTCTCCATAAATGTTGTAAGCTTTTTCATTCGCTCGTTATGACCTACTGTATATTGAGGCATCGCTTCTTTCCAGCGGCTTACGATTGCAAACTCCGGGTCCTCTATAATATCCATCGTCTTTCGTAAGTCTTCTAGTACGAGCTTAACGAGTTCCTCTTCGGTTTGTTCTACAATCGCTTCATCACCAGGGCGTCCAACGTAACAGCGAAGAAGTACCTTACCTTCTGGCGTTGTATGCGGCCATTTTTTATGTGTCCACGTACATGCTGTAATGGAGAAGTCACTATTTCGTGATACGACAAATCCCGTTCCATCAATATCGCGCTGAATGGCTGATTTCGGAAAAGCAAGTGCTACATTCGCAACTGATGTGGACGGAATGTTGCGGAAGAAACGAAATTGTTTATACTGCGCAAACATAGAAGGCAATACTTTATGTGAGCTTGCCACTACGATGGCGTCCGCTTCTATTTCTTTTCCGTTACTAAGAGTAATCGTGTAACCATCCCCCAGTTTTGCAACTTTTTCAATGCGAGTTCCCTTTATTATCGTACCTTCATGCATCTTCACTTCGAGAGATTCTACTATAGATTCTAAACCTGTTTTCACCGTTTGGAAGATTCCCTTTTTCGGTTCAGCTTTCTCTTCTTTCGGAGCGAGCGTACGCATACCGAGTGAAATACTACGATGTTTCTGCTCAATTTGATACATTTGCGGGAAGGTCGACATTAAGCTCATTTCATCAATATCCCCTGCATAAATACCCGATAGTAATGGTTCTATTAAGTTTTCAACCACTTCGTTTCCGAGGCGATGTCTGAAAAACTGCCCGAGTGATTGGTCAGATACTGGTTTTGATCTAGGCATTAACAGATCAAAACCAGCTCTTAATTTACCAATTGGGGAGAACAACCCGGAAAATAGAAACGGCGTAATTTGCGTTGGAATTCCCATCATTGATCCACTCGGCATTTTATGTAACCGATTGTTTACGAGAATAAATGATTGACCGGCCTTATTATTTACAAGTTCATCGCCAAGACCTAATTCTCTCACCAATCTAGACGCACTTTCTTTTCGTGCTAAAAAAGAATCCGGTCCGCGTTCAATTGTAAATCCATCTTTTCGAACGGTTTGAATTTTCCCGCCAAGTTTACCCGACGCTTCTACAAGTAATGTATCTATCGGCAAGTCCTTCTCACGAATGTCTTTTTGTAAGTGATACATAGCTGTTAATCCTGTGATACCACCGCCGATGATCACAACTTTTTTCCTCAAGCAGGCTCCCCCTTTCTTCTTACAATACAGATTCTTTTTTCTTTAATACAACATCCGTTAAGCAATCAATGAATGCATCCGATGCGTTTGGCATTTCTGGACGATAATATTTCGCGCCAATTTCATCAGTCACCACTTTACACTCAAAGTCATTATCATATAAAACTTCTAAATGTTCCGCAACAAATCCAACTGGTGCATAAACAAATGAAGTATAACCGTACTTTTCATTTAATTCTCTCGTTAAATCTTGTACATCCGGACCGATCCAAGGATCTGGCGTGTTTCCTGCACTTTGCCATCCTACTGCATAGTTTGCTACTTCAGCGCCCCTTGCAATATAATCAGCTGTTTCATTTAATTGATCTGGATATGGATCGCCGAGTGCGATAATTTTCTCTGGTAAGCTGTGAGCGGATACGATTAATACTGCTTTTTCACGTTCTGCTTCTGACATACCGTTATATATACCTTTCACTGCATCGACCCAATACTGGATAAACTTCGGTTCTTTATACCAGCTATCAATGCCATGAATTGTTAAGTTTCCAAGTTTCTCAGCTTCTTCTTGCGCTCGTCCAACATATGATTTCACGCTAAATGTAGAATAGTGAGGCGCAAGAACAAGTGCGATTGCATCCTCTATTCCATCGTTATGCATAGCTTGTACCGCATCTTCAATAAACGGTTCAATATGTTTTAAACCAAGATACATGTGGTACTCTACTTCATCTTGTATTTCATTTAAACGCATTTCTAACTTTTTAGCTTGCTCTAATGTAATAGTAGCTAAAGGAGAAATACCACCAATTGCACGGTAACGCTCTGTTAAATCTTCTAGCATTTCAGGACTTGGCTTTCTTCCTCTGCGAATATGTGTATAGTAACGTTCAATATCTTCTTCTTTATATGGCGTTCCGTATGCCATTACAAGCAAACCAATTTTCTTTTTCATACAGCCAATCTCCTTTACTTCGCTAACTGTTCTTTAGAGTACTCATGAATAAATGTAGTTAAACGTTTTAATGTATCTGGATTTACTTCTGGGAATACACCGTGACCTAAGTTAAAGATATAACCCGGCTGCTTCATCCCTTGATCTAAAATACCTTTTACATGTTCTTCAATAACAGACCATGGTGCAAGTAAGAACGAAGGATCCATATTACCTTGTACCGCCTTATGAACGCCGCGTGCACGCGCTTCTTCAATCGGTAAACGCCAGTCTAAACCGACTACATCAAGAGGCAGATCATGCCATTCGTTCACTAAATGTGCAGCTCCTACGCCGTGCATAATCATCGGTACACCCATCGTACGAACTTCTGCAAAAATACGTTCCATTGCTGGTTTAATAAATACGCGATAATCTACTACATTTACTGTTCCAACCCATGAATCGAAAATTTGAACTGCTTTTGCTCCTGCGTTAATTTGCGCTTTTAAATATGTAATAACCATATCAGCAAGCTTATCCATTAAAGCGAACCAAGCTTTCGGCTCTGCATACATAAACGCTTTCGTATTATGGTAGTTACGAGATGGACCGCCTTCAATCATATAGCTCGCTAATGTAAATGGAGCTCCTGAAAAACCGATTAACGGTACGTCTAACATTTCTGTCGTTAATAAACGAATTGTATCTAATATGTACGGTACATCATCTTCTGGATTGATTTCCCCTAGTTTTTCTACGTCTTGTAAAGAACGGATTGGATTATCAATTACTGGTCCAATACCAGATTTAATTTCTACATCCACACCAATTGCAGGTAGTGGTGACATAATATCTTTATAAAGAATTGCTGCGTCTACGTTATATTGATCAACTGGTAACTTTGTAACGTAAGCACATAACTCTGGATTGTGTGTAATTTCAAATAAAGAATATTTTTCTTTTATCTTTCTATATTCCGGTTGCGAACGACCTGCTTGACGCATATACCATGCTGGTACATACTCTGTACGTTCCCCCCTACATGCTTTTAAAAATGTCTCATTTATAGTTCTTACCAAGACCCTTGCTCCCTTCCCTACCAATGCTTTTGCTTTAAATACGTTCTATTCCGATATTTATCTTTTTTTACTATACAGCTTGTAAAAACAAAATGCATAACATTATGTACGTTGTTCATGAAATTGACACAAACATTCGTAAAACCGCTTACTATTTTCACAACATTCTTATTATAACACAGAGAAAATCTACGGTTTAGCTACTTTTGACTTTTCTCCTTCACGGTTCGTTTGTGTGTTAAATGGCACAACGTAAAAACTCGGTTTTGAGAATATGTTAATAAACTTTTCCTCATATTCTCCGACACCTGTTACAGTACTCACATGCCTATGAATTCCGTTTTCCACTCTATAAATTCGATACATAATTCTTTCATCTGGAAGTGGTGTCCAGCTTAATTTTGCTTTAAATAAACCGAAAGGACTAAATGATAGTTTCATTTTTACATCTTCAATCTTGCGCAACCGAATTGGGGCACCAATCGTTTCTACACCTTCTGGCTGCATAAACTTTTCTTTCTGTTCTACATTTGCCTTCGTTAAAATTTTCTTAAATAACTTCGTTGCAGCTGCACTTTCGCCTTGCAATTTGTGCTCTTTATCCGTGTGATCATAGCCGACCCAAACTGCTCCCACTAAATTCGGCGTATATCCAACAAACCACATATCCCTTGCTCCATTATCATCATTAGGAATTGAAGTGGTACCCGTTTTTCCAGCCAACGCACCGTTATAGACACCTACTTTGGCTGTCCCTTCCTTTACAACTCCTTCTAACATTTTCGTCATATACCATGCTGTTTGTTTCGAGAAGACTTTCGTCTCTACTTTTGGCGATTCTCCAATGACTGCGCCGTGTCTATTTAACACTTTATCAATAACATGTGGCTCAATAATATTGCCGTTTGCTAAAAATGCACGATACATTTTTACAAGATCAAATGGTGAAACACCGTTTTTCAGCCCACCAAGCGCTGTACTTAACCCAGTATCTGCAATATGAACATTTCCTTTCTCTAAGTATTGCTTTCCTTCTTCGACCCCTAACTCATTTAATAAAGAAACTGCCGGTACGTTTGCTGAATCTAAAATCGCATCATACATCGTCATTTCTTTCGTATATTGACGATTGTAATTTCGAGGTTCATAACCTTCAAAAGAAGCTTTGTCATTTGTTAATAACGAATACGGATTATACTTTTTCGTTTCTAATGCTGGTGCATAGACGATAAGTGGTTTCAGAACAGAGCCCGGTTGCCTTTTTGCAAAAATACGATTAAATCCTCTCGGGACATACTTTCTTCCGCCAATCGCAGCTTTAATCCCACCCGTACGATTATCCATTAATAAAAATGCACCTTGCGCCCCATTTTCTTTACCAGGGAAATTGCGCGCATCTTGAAACTGGTTATACGCCACCTTTTGAATCTTTTCATCCATCGATACGACAAACGTATATCCTCCGCGAAGTACTTCTTGATGAGACAATCCGTATAAACGAGCCGCTTCATCTATGACCATATCAATATACGGCATATATGCGAGTTCATTCTCATCTAAGTTTTTATATAGAGCAATTGTCTTTCCTTGATAGCGAACGCTTTCTTCAGCAGTCAAATAACCTTGTCTATGCATAAGTGACAATACGAGATCACGGCGCTCCTTACTCTTCTCTGGAGAGAAATACGGTGAATATCCGTTTGGTGACTTCGGAAGACCTGCAAGCATTGCCCCTTCTTCTACTGTTAAATCTTCTACATTTTTATTAAAATACAACTTTGCTGCAGCTTGAATACCGTAAGCTCCATGTCCAAAATAAATATGATTCATATACATTTCAAGAATTTGTTGCTTCGTATATTTTTGCTCTAATTGAAGGGAGATTGCGACTTCCTTCAACTTACGCGTAAATGTTTTTTCACGAGTTAAAAAGACGTTTTTAGCAAGTTGCTGCGTAATCGTACTACCGCCTTCGACCTTCTCTCCAGCTAACGTGTCTTTATAAAGAGCACGGAATATTGACGGATAATCAATTCCTTGATGCTCATAAAAACGAGAATCTTCCACCGCAATAAACGACTGCTGCACGTATTTTGGAATTTGCTCGATTGGTACGAGGTCTCTATTTTCTACGTATAATTTCGTAATTTCTTTCCCTTTCTGGTCAACGATACGTGATGAAGAGTGGAAAACGAGCTGCTTTTCATCCATCATATAGCCACCAGCTAACACAATAAGTTTATAGATTACAATCGCTAATACAAGCGTCGCTAACCCACCTAATAAAGTCCACTTTACTTTCTTCATACATCGGCCTTCTTTCCAAATGATGGTACATTTATTATTTGAAAAAGAAGTATCTTTATGTATATAATCTTCGAAGTTTTTTAAGAGAGTTGATATAATAGAAACAAATAAGTAAGGGGGCATTAAAATGAAGGCTATTATTTCATACGAAACACCTCTAGAACAAGCACATTTCACTGCAAAAAATAATGAAAAAGATATGTTTTATAAAGAAAATACAGAAGAATCTGTAGAAGGATCTCTTCAATATGACGTACTAGATGCTGTTGGCGAATTTAAAGGACAACCTGGCTATATCGTTTGTAACAACATTTCTGTCACAGACGAAGGTCGCCCTGTATTTGAAAACCGTTTTAAAAACCGTGCAGGCCTTATTGAAAACGAACCAGGATTTCAAGCGATCCGCGTTCTACGCCCATTAAGTAACGATACATATGTCATCTTAACGATGTGGGAAACAGAGCAAAACTTTAAAGACTGGACAGAATCACGTTCATTCGAAAACGCTCATAAAAAACGTCCTGCACAAGCAGAGGGACAATCACAGGCTCAGGCGCATCCACATGCAGAACAGCAAAAGAGTATTTTCTCTCGTCCTTCTTTTGTGACTACTTTTGATGTGTTAGTTTAATTTTTTTGGAGTTTGAAGTTCGGAAACCGCGGTATGTGAAATTATATCGGCGCAACTCGAATTATATCAGCGATTCTTCGAATATATCGACTTATCGACAAATCACGACACAAAAAAAGGAAACACCACTACACACCGGTGTTTCCTTTTTCTTTGTACCAATTATATATACGAAGTGTGTCCTCTTTTCGCATGTGCTTCACTTTATAACGATGCCCTGCTACCGATACGGCAGCTGTACATAACTCGTTTTTCTTTTGAAAATATGATTGATTGTACCCCACCGCTTGAATATGCCTTCTACGCATGATTCCTGTATATTTCGCAAGACCTCTGTACACCATCGTTAATTGATTTTCTCTCATCATATAACCGCCGCTAGTATAACGAGCATATGCGAGTATTGTAACTCCGATACATAGCGGGATAAGAGTGAATAACGCGATATATTGTTTGAAATATATACTCGCACTAACGATCGGCACAGCGAGCACAGCAGTTGTAATCCAGCCCATGATGATGTAACGGCGCAATGCCGTTTTCGGTAAATGAACGATTTCCTCTTCCATTTCATACGGCAACTGTAAATATGCGAGTAACTGCTGCACATCTTTTTTCTTCATAAAAGGATGTAACATCACTTCATTCCCAGCGGATTCTATACTTTGAATGACTTCTACTTCCACAGAACAATAACCGAAAGGCTGACGGAGAATGCCTTCTTTCACAGTAATTGCTTGAATACGGTGCAATTTTAACACAAACTCTTTCTTATCAAATAACCCTTGTACGATGCGAATTTCATTTCCGTTTCGCTCAATTTTAAAGTTTGCATATTTTAACGCATAGCCTGCTGTTGAAATAACCCAAGAAATTGCCATTAAAATTGCGGTCATAACGATTAATTCATATACACCGTTATCCATCACATACGCTTCCACTTTATTGATAAGCCATTCTGGTAGAAATTGATTAAACTCTGTGTAAAGGATTACTAACATAGAAAACACTAATCCAAATCTACCAGATGTAATAGATGCGAATAAAATTTCTTTCGCTTTTAACTGATAAACTGTCTTACTACCTTCTTCCGCAGGCACCTCTTCAGCCACAACGCTTCTTTCTTTATGCAATAAAGCAATTAGTTCCTTCGCTTCATCTTCTTTAATACCAGCTAACATCACTTCTGGCTCACTACCGCCGCCTGCAACTTCTATATTTAATTTTGTAAGTCCAAGTATTTGATAAATGATGTTAGAAGATGTACTAACATTTTGCACACGTTCTTTATTTAAGTAGCTTTCTTTCTTTACAAACACACCATGTTTTATATGTAAAATATTATTCTCAATCCAGTACACTTTGAAATACCATTTCACAGCGGAGAAAATAGCCATCACGAATAAAAGAAACAACAAAACAAAATAAAATAAATACCAAGGCTCATTTTCATCAGAGCGAAATATTACAAGAAGGATAAAAGGAAATAAACCCGAAATTCGAATACCCAATAATATCGTGATCGGATGCTGCCTCTTATACATCCTTATCACTCACTTTCGCAAGTTCTCCAATTTGTCTTTTCAGCTGTTCTGCTTCTTCTTTCGTTAAACCTGGAATACTATGAGAAGTTGCTGCTGTTGAAATGTGTAATTCTGCTAAATTATACTTTCTCATAATCGGCCCTTGCTCAATCGTTACGTGCTGCACACGGATCATCGGAATAAGTACACGTTTTACAACGAACATTCCCTTTTGAATCTCAATCTCTTCTTCATTTAATCTGTAACTATAATAGCGTTGACGTAAATTTGGAAATACAAAATAATCAAGCGGGATAAATGTAATAGCGCCTGTTACTAACAATCCGAACAGCCAAACCCACCAGTTAAAGTTAATCATAAAAAAGAAATACGCAATTACGACTGCTAGTATAACTGCCGCCCCAATTAAAGCGTGAATTCGCCACACTTTCAGCATATTAGAATGAATCTCCCTTTCTAACGGCTGCATCTCATCACTCCAATTATATGAATGTATTACTTATATATTAGTTGGTATATACATTTTTGTAAAATTATAGTTTTTTACATCGTATCAAGCATTTCTTTAAAATTCCCTTCATTAATCGAATACACTTGAAACTGGATGTAATCTATCTCATTCGTATCTGGTTTAGCAAATGGCAAAATGTTAAATCTCGCCGCCGATCTTCCTAGCATATCTACAATCATAAGAGAAACGTCAATATATTCGAAGTCTATACGGAATACTACTGCTTCTTTTGTAAACTCATAATCTTTAATCGCGTCATAAGACTTATTCGCACTTATGAGCGTCACTTTTAATAATTGATTTAAATTTTCTGGTTTAAAATTAATCATATGTACAGCTCCTTTTTTTAACAAAAAACTACGAAAATAGTGTAATCTTTTCCTTTCACGGCTTCACACATCAATTATATAAAAAATAAAGCTAGTTTTTTATAAATTTTTTGATATAATTACATACGGGAAAAGGGAAGAATTTTGTCTTCCCTTGTGTTTTTTATTTGCATCTAGTACTTTTGCTAGATGCCTTTTTTTATACTAAAAAAGCATCCTCAAAGTATGTGAGGATACCTTTTCAACAATTGTACTTACATAATCCAGCTTCATTTTCTAGTTTATATTATTTCTGAGTATACTCTAAAGTTCGTTTTCATTCATTCTCTATAAGCAATTGCATTTGGCAACTGTAAGAATCCGTACTAAAAAACTCATCTAATAATTCCACTTCAATGCAATTTTTAATTGTTACATTATTTTTCTCTATATAATCTTTGAATTTCTCCATACTTTCTTCTTTATTATTCTTTTTATAGGCCAGCGTTAAATAGTTACCTTCTGGTAAGATATCTATATTTTGCTCTTTCTGTGTGTAATCATATTTACATAACACAGAAAAAGCATACTTTGGTTCAAATCTATATTTTGAATGAACCGTATATGCTATACCAATCTCCATCGTTGTTTCTAAATTTCTCTCCTGAATAATTTTATCTACCTCTGAATAATAAAGGAATTCTTTAAAATTACCCATTTCTTTGCATGGAGCAGTGACGATATAACGTTTCTCAAAATACTGTATTGTTATTTGATTATGTACTAGTACCTTTTTAGCGACTTGTACACTATTATCTAGTTTATCAATCGTATGAATGACTGCTTGCATCTCTTTTATCTTCTGCTCAGTTTCTTCTCTTTTTAATGCTAAAAATTTTAATAATTCATCCATATTCTTTTCCGTGAAAATTTTTTGCAGTTCTTTCGTACTCGTTCCTAAAGCTCTACAAACTTTAATTATATCAATATAAACAAATTGATCTACCGAATAGTATCTATAACCCGTTTTTGCATCAATATATACTGGGATAAGAATGCCTGTTTGATGATAATATCTTAAAGCTTTTATTGTAATGCCTTTCATATTAGCAACTTCACCAATAGAAAATAAATTTTCCAATTTATATTGCCCCCTTATTCTTGACTCTCCTCTAAAGGGAGACGTTATTATTTTATCGTTAAAGTTAGTGGAAGGATAATAAAAATGGGTCGTGTAAAATATGGAAACCTTAAAAGAAAAGATTATAAATAAGTGAGGTTAAAAATCAACTTGGCAGTCTTAGAAAAGTTACTAGGTGCCATTACAATCATCGAATTTATTTAAAAAAGAGGTTAAAATAGATGATACATTTTTTCTAGCTAACTAATTCAATGAAAGAAGGATATAATATGAAAATTGATAGACCAAAAATTTCGCCAGAGTTATCTTTAAAGAATTTTCACGATATTTTTTATGAAGAAGATTCAACATTAGAAATGTGTGAAATCATCGATTCCACTTTTGAAAATGAATCTGTAGATAGAGTGCGTT
Source organism: Bacillus cereus group sp. N31 (assembly GCF_016483245.1). NCBI lineage: Bacteria > Bacillati > Bacillota > Bacilli > Caryophanales > Bacillaceae > Bacillus > Bacillus cereus group sp. N31. The sequence continues at coordinate 10,393 of NZ_JAEHCH010000005.1, forward strand.
TATATAATGCAGTGATAAAAAATTGTAAGTTTACCAATACAGACTTTAGCAATATTGATATTACAGATGTTTGTTTTGAGAACTGCGATTTATCAAATGTTAATTTAAGCAACTCTTCTGTTCACAGAGTCGAATTTAAAAACAGTAAATTAATTGGCGTTAATTTTACAGAATCTAGCTTAGGAAATGTTACATTTGAAAATTCAATTTTGAATTTAGCTTCACTTGGAAATTCTAAACTAGAAAAGATCATATTTAATGAAACTTCATTAAATAATGCAGATTTTTTTGACTGTAAACTAAAAAAAGTTGAATTCAATTCATGTAGCCTTGACGAAGCAAATTTTGATCAAACATCACTGAAGGGAATAGATATTAGTTCTTCTAATTTTGATACACTTACCGTTTCAGTGAACGATCTAAGAGGATGTAAAGTATCATCATATCAAGCTATTCAGTTTGCAACATTACTCGGATTAATAATTAAAGATTAGTCATAAAGAACGATTTAAAATGTAAAAAGGTATCCTCGTACTTGAAGGATACCTTTTTATTATCTCTATTTTTGACAGATTACTGTTTTGTATCATATTCTTTTCATCAATCTAGTGCACTTCAACAATTGTACCATCTTCGAATACTTTGAATACACCAGTAAATCCTGATCCAGCTGCACCTTCTATTTTATATGTCGTACGCACTCTTATTTGATAATATTTCTTTCCATTTTCTACTTGCGTATTCTCTAGCGTGTAATCATATTCTTCTTTATATTCATTTTTAATATATTCTTTAGCTTTCTCAAAAGTAAATGCATCTTGATTCTTTCCTGTCTCTACCTTTTGATTCTTCTCTGTCTCTGTTTTTTGGTTCTTTTCTGTTGCTACCTTTTGATTCTTTTCTGCCTCTACTTTTTGGTTCTTTTCTGTTGCTACCTTTTGATTCTTTTCAGGCTCCACTTTTTGACTCGTTCCTGCATCTGTTTTTTGTGCCTTCGCTGCTGCTGTTTCACTCTTTGCAGTTTTTTCCTCTTCACCAATTTTAGTAACTAATCCTACAGCTTTTTTATTATATTCTTCAAAGTTCTTGTTACCTTTCGTTTCGGAAACTAGCTTATCTAATATCTCTTTCGCTTCTGCATAATTTTTCTTATTTATGAACTCTTCACTTTTCGTCAGTTGCTCGCTATATTTCTTTTTTTGTTCTAAGATGGCTAGTAATGCTGTTCGTTCTTCCTTCGCTTGTTTTATCAGCGTATTACTTCCATTCTTCACGCTCTCTACTTTTTCAAATGACTTGATTGACTCTTCTACCTTTGTTTCCTCTTTTAACTTCACTGCTTCAATCATTGCCTTCGTTTGTTCTACAAGTACTTTTACATCTGAATCATCTTTTTTCTCATCTAGCGCTCGTTCAAATGACGATAAGGCTGTTTTATATTCTTTATTCGTTAGTGCAGTCTTTCCCTCATCCATTGCTTTTTCAAAGTTCCCATTACTACATCCAGTCAACATTAAAAATGTAAGTCCAATTACCGTTAATAACTTTCTCATTTTCTCTCCCCCTATATACTCCTAAAACAATAACATCATATGTATAAAAGTCTGTGTAGTACTTAGACTAACAGTAAAATATGTACTACATTGTGTGCGGGAAAGGAAGTACATTTCATTTACTATCATTACTTAAAACTCCTAAATAGTTAGTAGTCTTCTTCTTTTAAGACCGAAAGGAATTTTAATAATGCGGATAAAGCTCCCACTCAAAATCTTTACTACACACTCTCATACACATAGAAAAACCATTTTTAGTTTATAGTTTGTTATTTCTTCAACTTTAAATATTCTCAGTTGATTGGAAATACGAACTACAATTCGTAATCTATCGAAAACATAAGAAAACAAAACGTAACAAAAGTTACGTTTTGTAACTTATCTGTAACACAAATGTAACATAACATTTTTAAACATACAATATTTTTTTTACATTATTTTCCCCACCTACCGTTGGACTATCCCCCTTCAAACATGTAAGGAAAGAAACTTCTTTCCTTACGCGTTAAAATTAATTACATAGATAGCCCTTTTTTCAACAAAACACTATGAAAACGTGAGGACATTTATCTTCCCTTGTATTTTTATTTGCATCTAGTACTTTTGCTAGATGCTTTTTTTATGCCAAATATAATAAAAAAGGTATCCTCAAATACTTGAAGGATACCTTTTCACTTTTATTATCTCTGCTGTTTTCTACCTAATACGAGTAATCCAAAACTCATCATTACAAGAAATGCTCCCATATATGGTTCCACAGGCATTTTCTGTCCTGTCTTCGGTAATTCTTTTTCAGGTTTTTCTGGATTTGGTGTTCCAGGCTTCTCTGGATCTGTTGTTTCCGGTTTTTCTGGATCTGTTGTTTCAGGCTTTTCTGGATCCGTTGTTTCCGGTTTTTCTGGATCTGTTGTTTCAGGCTTTTCTGGACCTGGTGGTGCTAAATGACTCAATTTGTTTAACACTTCTAATTGAACCGAACTTATCATTCCTTTTGTAATTTCAAATGGAATTGGATTAGTTAATTTTTCATATCCTTTTGGTGCTTCTACTTCTACAAGTGTGTAGTTACCTACAGATAGATCTGAGATTTTTGCTTTTCCAGCTTTATCTGTCGTTACTTTCGCTACTACTTTGCCCTTTTCATCATGAACTTCAAACACAGCTCCTGCTAATACTTCCTTGCTTTCAGCAGCCATTTTTGTAATGTCCACTGAACCTTTGTCTAACTGCTCATTCTCTACTTTCAATGATAAGACTTTCGTCATACCTTTTTGGATTTCAAACGATACTGGTTCTGTTAATTGTTTGTAACCTGGTAAGCTTGCTTTTTCTACTAATTTATACTTTCCTACTGATAAATCTGAAATTATTGCTTTTCCATCTTTATCTGTCGTTACTTCGGTTACTACTTTACCTTGCTCATCTTGTACTTCGAAGACTACGCCTTCTAATACTTTTTGGCTATCTTTATCTACTTTTGTAATTTCTACGTTACCCTTGTCTAACATTTCATTTTCTACTGTTAAAGCAAGAGATTTCGTCATACCTTTTTCAATTTGGAAAGTAATCGGATCTACCAATTGCTTATATCCTTTTGGTGCCTTTACTTCTACTAGCTTGTATGTGCCAACTGATAAATTAGTAACTTGTGCTTGTCCTTTTTTATCTGTCGTTATTTTAGCGACTACTTGTCCTGCTTCATCTTGAATCTCAAATACTGCATCAGCTAAAGCATCTTTCGTTTCTTTGTCTACTTTTGTAATTTCTACATTCCCTACATCCACTAATTCATTTTCGACAGTCAATTGTAATGCTGTAACTCTACCTTTTTCAATTTCGAATGAAATTGGTTTTTCAAGTGGCTTGTATCCTACTGGTGTTTCTACTTCTACTAACTCATACTTTCCAATAGATAAATCTGAAATGTTTGCTTTTCCTTCTTTATCCGTTTTTACTTTCGCAACTACTTTTCCTTTTGAATCACGTACTTCAAATACAACATTTTCTAATGGTGCTTTACTGTCTTTATCTATTTTTGTGATTTCTACATTCCCCGTATCTACCATTTCATTTTCTACAGTGAACGCTAAAGATTTTGTCATACCTTTTGTAATTTCAAATGGTACAGGCTTTTCTAATTTTTTGTAACCTGGTAAACTCTCTACTTCTACTAGCTTGTACTTTCCTACTGATAAATCTGCAACTGTTGCTTTTCCAGCTTTATCTGTCGTTACTTTCGTTACTACTTTGCCTTTTTCGTCTTGAACTTCAAAGACTACACCTGCTAACGGCGCCTTATTATCTTTATCTATTTTTGTGATTTCTACATTTCCCGTATCTACCATTTCATTTTCTATTTTTAATGATAGAACTTCTGTCATGCCTTTTTTGATTTCAAACGATACTGGTTCTGTTAATTGTTTGTAACCTGGTAAGCTTTCTTTCTCTACTAATTTGTATTTTCCTACAGATAAGTCTGAGATTTTTGCTTTACCATTTTTATCTGTTTTTACTCCTGTTACTACTTTTCCTTGCTCATCTTGTACTTCGAAGACTACACCTTCTAATACTTTTTGACTGTCTTTATCTACTTTTGTAATTTCTACTGAGCCTTTGTCTAACTGCTCATTCTCTACTTTTAATGATAAGACTGTCGTCATACCTTTTGTAATTTCGAATGATACTGGCTCTGTTAGTTTTTTGTAGCCTGGTAAATTCTCTACTTCTACTAGTTTATAACTTCCTACAGATAGATCTGAAATTTTCGCTTTTCCTTCTTTATCTGTTTTTACTTTCGTTACTACTTTCCCTGCTTCATCTTGGATTTCAAAGACTACGCCTGCTAATGCATTCTGGCTATCTTTGTCCACTTTTATAATTTCTACTGAACCTTTATCTACTAATTCGTTCTCTACTTTTAGTGATAAAACTTCTGTCATACCTTTTTTAATTTCAAACGATACTGGTTTTGCTAGTTTTTTATATCCTGGTAAGCTTTCTACCTCTACTAGCTTATATTTCCCTACTGATAAATCTGAAACGTTTGCTTTTCCTTCTTTATCTGTCGTTACTTTTGTTACTACTTTATCTTTTTCGTCTTGCACTTCGAATGTTACGCCCGCTAATACTGCGCCACTTTCTTTGTCCACTTTTGTAATCTCTACTGAACCTTTATCTAACAGTTCGTTCTCTACTTTCAATGATAAAACTTTCGTCATACCTTTTTTGATTTCAAACGATACTGGTTCTGTTAATTGTTTGTAACCTGGTAAGCTTTCTTTCTCTACTAATTTGTACTTTCCTACTGATAAATCAGAGATTTTTGCTTTACCATTTTTATCTGTTTTTACTCCTGTTACTACTTTGCCTTGCTCATCTTGTACTTCGAAGACTACACCTGCTAGTACTTTTTGACTGTCTTTATCTACTTTTGTAATTTCTACGTTACCCTTGTCTAACATTTCATTTTCTACTGTTAAAACAAGAGATTTCGTCATACCTTTTTCAATTTGGAAAGTAATCGGATCTATTAATTGTTTATATCCCTTTGGTGCTTTTACTTCTACTAATTTGTATGTGCCAACTGATAAATTAGTAACTTGTGCTTGTCCTTTTTTATCTGTCGTTATTTTAGCAACTACTTGTCCTGCTTCATCTTGAATCTCAAATACTGCATCAGCTAAAACATCTTTATTTTCTTTGTCTACTTTTGTAATTTCTACATTTCCTGTATCCACTAATTCATTTTCGACAGTTAATTGTAGTGCTGTTATTCTACCCTTTTCAATTTCGAATAAAATTGGTTTTTCAAGTGGTTTGTATCCCGCTGGTGTCTCTACTTCCACCAACTCATACTTCCCAATGGATAAATCTGAAACATTTGCTTTTCCTTCTTTATCCGTTTTTACTTTTGCAACTACTTTTCCTTTTGAATCACGTACTTCAAATACAACATTTTCTAATGGTGCTTTACTATCTTTATCTATTTTTGTTATCTCGACATTCCCTGTATCCACCATTTCATTTTCTACTTTTAATGATAGGACTTCGGTCATGCCTTTTTTAATTTCAAATGATATTGGTTTTTCTAGCTTTTTATAACCAGGTAAACTTTCTACCTCTACTAAGTCATACTTTCCTACAGGTAAATCTGAAACATTTGCTTTTCCAGCTTTATCTGTTGTTACTTTTTTAACTTCATTACCCTTTTCATCTTGGACGATGAATATTACTCCCGCTAATGGTGCTTTATTATCTTTATCAACCTTTGTTATCTCGACATTTCCCGTATCTACCATTTCATTTTCTATTTTTAATGATAGAACTTCTGTCATACCTTTTTTGATTTCAAACGATACTGGTTCTGTTAATTGTTTGTAACCTGGTAAGCTTTCTTTCTCTACTAATTTGTACTTTCCTACTGATAAATCAGAGATTTTTGCTTTACCATCTTTATCTGTTTTTACTTCCTTTACTACTGTTCCAGCTTCATCTTGCACTTCAAAGATTACGCCTTTTAATGCTTTTTGACTGTCTTTATCTACTTTTGTAATTTCTACTGAGCCTTTATCTAACTGCTCATTCTCTACTTTCAATGATAAGACTGTCGTCATACCTTTTTTAATTTCAAATGATACTGGATCTGTTAGCTTTTTGTAACCTGGTAAGCTTTTCGTCTCTACTAATTTGTATTTTCCTATTGATAAATCAGAGATTTTTGCTTTACCATCTTTGTCTGTTTTTACTTCTGTTACTACTTTACCGTTTTCATCTTGCACTTCGAAGACTACGCCTTCTAATACTTTTTGACTATCTTTATCTACTTTTGTAATTTCTACTGAACCTTTATCTAACAGTTCGTTCTCTACTTTCAATGATAAAACTTTTGCCATACCTTTTTTGATTTCGAACGATACTGGTTCTGTTAGCTTTTTGTAACCTGGTAAGCTTTTCGTCTCTACTAATTTGTACTTTCCTACTGATAGATCTGAAACGTTTGCTTTTCCATCTTTATCTGTTGTTACTTTTCTTACTACTTCACTTTTCTCATTTTGGACTTCAAATTCGACTCCCGCTAATACTGCGCCGCTTTCTTTGTCCACTTTTGTAATTTCTACATTACCTTTGTCTACCATTGCATTTTCTACTGTTATTGGGAATATGCCGTCCCCTGTTACATTTACTTCGAACTCTTTTTCTTTTAATTGGTATCCTTCTGGTGCTTTCGTTTCTTTTAAAATATATTTCCCTGGTACTAACGGTTTAGAAATTGCCTTACCATCTTTATCTGTAACAATATGTTCGACTACTACACCGTCTTTTACTATGTCAAACTCTGCATTTGCTAATGGCTTTTCACCATTTTCCGAATCAATTTTCTTTAATTCAATTTGACCCTTTTGTATAGTATTTTTAATTTCAATTGTTTTTGTTTCTCCAGCTTGAAGTGTAACCTCTACTGGTTCTTTTAATTTTTGATATCCTTCTGGTGCTACTATTTCATAAACTTTATACGTCCCAGGAGCTAAAGTTTGAGGTACTGAAAAACCTTTTTCGTCCGTTTTCAGTTTTGCAACAACTTCATTTGCACTATTTCGAACTTCAAATTCGGCACCTTTTAACCCTTTATTCGAATCCTCAGCATCTATTTTATGAATTGATACTGTACCGTCTTTTGGAGTTTCAGGCGGCGTAACAGTTACTTCTTTCGATGTTAATTTCTTATCATCAAAATGTAATTCTGCCTTATTAGGAATCTTCTTATCTACGTAAGAAGATAAGTCTGCATTAGCTTTAATTTTCGCCTTAATATTCAAGTTAATTATCTGGTCTTCATATGATTTATAGTCAAAGTTCTCACCGAACGTAAATGTCACTTCACTTTTTTGTTTATCTATCTTTAATGTTCCTTTAGAAGTAATATCTTGACCATTTTGATCATACACTTTCGCCTCTAATACTTCTAATACATCTTCTAAATCATCACTAATTACCATAGATGTGTACTTAGGCGGATCTTTCGGTATATGTGTACCAACTTGATATTGAATAGGTTGATCCACTTGCGTTAACTGCTGATGCTCTACAAGCTTACCATTCTCATCAACTATATTTTTTTCAATGCTAGGTGGATTATCGTCACCTGAACCGGATCCTCCCCCACCACTTACAAATACTTGTCCTACTTTTTCTTCAGTTTTAATATTTTTACCTTCTAATTTCACAGTATTTTTATGAGGTTTTGCAGCAGGATTTGTAACCTTTGTTTTATATCTTAAAATATAGCCTTTGGAACTGTCTGGAAATTCAATTGTAAATCCAGCCTTTGTCGCATTAATTTTAATGTTAGATAAATCTGCTGGCTTAATATTTGTTGGTGCATAACCATCTTCAAATACAGCCTCTTCTAATACTACGCTGTCTGTAATTAACTCATGCCCAGGTCCTAATGTATCAGTTAATTTCAGATCTTGCATTTCTGTTCCAGTTGCATTTACATATACAAGCCAATCAGCAATGGACGGATCTTCTTGATTATAAGAACCCCATTTCAATAGATTATCTGTATTGGGCTGTGGCTTCGGTCTCTCTGTAGTATTACTTACATTTACTTCTTTATTTACGATTTGACCATCAACATTAAATTCTAATGGAATTTCTTTAACACCATCATATGCTTCTAGACCAAAGTAGAATTCTACGAATAAAGAACCTTTAATGTTATTCTTTCCTTCTACGTAATCACCCATAGTACATGTTAATAGGCCCTTTTTCATCTCACATGTACCAACTGTTTTTCCTTCAGCATCTTTTAAAGGAAAACTCATATTCATAAGGTCTTTTCGAAACTCTTTTGGCATATCAATTGTGAATTGATCTCCACTTTTTATTTTTTCTTTAGCTGACCACTTCACTTCTACTTTCATACCATCTGAGGCTTGATACGGTTCAGATGTCGTGCCATCAGTACGGGAAATATTAATTTCGTCCACTGGACTTTTCATCACAGCAGCTTGAATAACTGGAGCCCACACATTCAGCACTGAAAATAATACTAGAAAAACTAATGAAACCATTGAAATATGCCTTTTAGTACTTTTCATTTGCATAGTTCCCTCCTATTTTTTATATTTATATAACAAAAAAAGACCGTCCGGTTGCATCAAAAATGTGCAACCAGACGATCTTAGTAACCAATATGTATTACCGTAGACTCTAAGCTTTGCGGCCTATCCTTTCGAATAGTGTGCTAAAAATATCTTTTATTCTTTTTTTGTTTCATTTTCCTCTTAAACCAAATATTACTATACCGTCTGGACGGTTATAATTCAACACCCTACAAAATTGTTCTATTATTCTAACAAAAAAAATAATTCACCACTGGATTAAATAACCAATGGTGAATTATCTTATATTATATAGTTAGTATATTCTACTTATATGAATTATTAATAAGAGCTTGAATCACTTTTTCTCTTAACTCGGGGCTTAGTCTTCCAATCCCTAAACATTCCGAATACCATAATCCATCTGCTGCTAATCTAATAATTGTGGCACAAACTGAATCTATTTCATCATTTTCTATCTTATTCTGAAGTTGGTGAAATGCTTGTTGTAATGGCTCAAGTAATTCAGGTTTTAACATTAATGCTGTCATCATACTACTAGACAGCTCTTCTGATCTTCTCTCATTACTTAATCTTTCCTCTACAAAAGAGCGAACCCATCTTCCTTTTCTCTCTGAGTCTTCCTCTACTTTATTGTAAATAGCGTCTTGATACTCCTCCGTTCCTTTGAGTATCATACCTTCTATTAAAGCTTCTTTATTTGAAAAGTGATACAACAATCCACCTTTACTTACTCCCGCCTCTTTTGCCACTGCTTCTAAGGTTAATTTAGCAACCCCTTTATATTGCACAATTTGAGAAGCAGCTGATAAAATTTTTTGCCGTGTTATGCTTGTACTCATTCCTTTTTAAAACCCCATTTCGACTAAAATTATATAAATACGTATCTTATTTTTAATATTGTTGAGTACTACTAAGTATTTTCTTTATACAACAAAAGCTTCATTACCTTTGAATTTTTAGTTACTTATTCTATTAAAAATTTCCATATCATTCAATATGATAACATCAAATACACAACACTGACTATACATCTATACTTTTATATTCATTTCTAATATATTCATGAATAGGATTTATTAGTTTAGCTTTTCCTATTACTTTATCACCTTTATTAGTTTATCTTATTAGACAACTGTAATTCTTTCAGTACTAAATAAAAAATGTTATTCCTCCCGTTGAATGGAGGAATAACATTTTTTATTTATAAACTACTTAACAAATTTGATTCCAACTAGCATCCTTCACATCTTCACTAGTCGGTTTTCTAACTGATTTCACAAAACATTCCTCGCAAGCACCGAACGTAATGAAATTTTTCTGTGCTTGTCTTAACGAAGGTTCATTTGCCCCGCCTTCAAAGTCAGGATCGTTAAACTGAACCTCATCATCTTCCCAATAACATATACTGCAAATTTCATATGTACCTGGTGGTTCTTCTTCTATTGTTTTATACCCACAACACGGACAAGTGTATTTCATGTTCCCACTCCATTACTAACTTGTTTTTTCTCCCATATATCCCGACCCACAAAGAATGTAACAGCACAAATCATAGTTATCCCCATGAAAAAAACATTGGAATCTTCATATGTATTTGGAATCCCTACCGTTATGAAAACAATACTAAAAGCTAAGAGTAAATATAATAATACAGATATAATATAGCTAAATTTAAATCGTAAAATGATACCTCTAAACAATATCTCACCAAGAAGACATCCACCTAAAATAATAGGTACTCCGAAATACAATGTAAGGACTCCCATTTGCGAAATAGATTGAATTATCTTTCCAAGTATGTTCGGCGAAATCATCTCATTATTTTTTCCCATCCTATCATATAAATCAAGTGCCGTTGCTGAAATAAAGAAACTTAATATAGAAAATGAATACGGAATTAAAAATTTGCTCACTCTCATTCACCTCACTTTTTTCCTTTCATATATATTATTCACTATTTTCTATCATTTTCACATAAAAAAATAACCCTCTATGATAAAACATAGAGGGAAGAATTTCTATATAAAAACCTATACCTTATCCTGAAGTGAATTCCGAAAACAGAACACATATCAAAACACCTAAACCATCTGCTCCCTATATTCGGTTTAGATGTTTTATCCCGCTATTTGCGGGCAGTAAGACCCCCACCTCAAAATTTAGCGAAAGCAAAGAAGTTAGGTGAGGAATCAACTGCCCGTAAACGCCCGATTAGTTGAACTTTATTAGAAAGTAGTACCTTCTTTTTTGTAATATTCTTTTGAAATCTCTTCATAAAACGCTGCCGATGTCGAATAGAAGTAAGGTGCTAACCATAAGAAACCGATTCCTATAGTAAGAATACTTAAGATGAACCAGCCAAGGAAACTTAAGCATAGTAAAAAGTAATCCATTTTATGTCCGTTCATCATATGGCGACTTTCGGTAATTGCTTGATTCGCTGTGTATTCTGGATGATCATTCAAAATAAAATACGTCATAGAATAAGAAAATGATTTAATAATACCCGGAATAATAAGAAGTAATGTCCATAGAATTACGTATACATACATTAGTAAATATGTTAAAAATGCCTTCATAAACTTACTTCCATCGCTAAACCATCTAAATACATGACCAATACTAGCATTAGTTCCACGAATTACATTTAAAACTAGGTAATAAGCACCCGTTGTTAACGGACCGATAATAAGCATTGCAATAATAGTTACTGTAAGCGAATCACTTGCTTCTTCCCAACCCCAAAACATTGAGAAAATACCTGTGGTTAGAAATTCCACAGCTCCAATAAGAATTCCAATTAATAAGGTTGCTCCTACTGCTAATCCCCATTTTCCTTTTAATGCATCAAGTGCTTCTCTTTTCAACTGACTTATCATACATAGCCTCCTAATATTATTTCTACATTAATATACCATTTATATCAAATATTTTACGAATTTCCCTGAAATAGAAGTATACTTCCTTTTCCCTGATACATATTCATTTATGTGCGCTGTAGTCCTCATATATGGATTGGACTAAAGAAAACTTAGTTCAATTGTAAACTACTCATTTCTCTATAAAAAAGCCTGCCTATCATACTAGGCAAGCCTTTTTAAGCTAATCCTCACTTATTCTCTTCTTATACCAATCCTGCATTCTCTCTGCATCTTCTACTCTCGTATGCTCTAATTTATAATTCGATGATGCACTAGAAAACTTATACGTACATAAGTCTACGCGGCGCTGGAAATATGATTGTGTCTTCTCCATTGATTGGACGTGTCTTCTTCTTACAAGTCCTGTATATTTTCCAATACTACGATACACAATTGTAATTTGTTCTCCGTTTACACCGTAACCATTTGTTTTAAATGTTGCGTATCCAAGTGTAAAGATGAGGATCACGAGCGGTAATAATGCCCACATGATGTAATACTTTTCAAAGTATATGCTGATTCCCGTCAGCGGGATTGCTAGCATGGCGAAGAAGATGAAACTATCAATGAGATAGCGCCGCAATGCTGCTTTTGGTAATGAAATAATGTTTGTATTCAGTTCGTATGGTAATTGTAAATGGGTGAGTAACTGTTGCACGCGATCTTTTCGAATGATAGGATGTAGCGTAACTTTTTCTTCTTTTCCTTCACTTTGAATGACTTCTACTTGCACAGCACAATAACCGAATGGTTGGCGTAATATACCTTCTTTTATCGTAATACCTTGAATGCGGTGTAACTTTAATACGAGTTCTTTTTTCTCAAGTAATCCTTGCGAAATACGGACTTCATCATTTTTTCGATTGACTGTGAAATCCCCATGTTTTAACGCATATCCAATTGTAGATATAATCCAAGAAACGACAAGTAAAATAGCTACCATGTAAATCCAGCCATATATATCATGATCCATAACATAAGACTCTACGCTATTTTTGATCCATTTCGGAATATACTCGTCCACTTGGTTATAAGCGAAAAATATTAAAGAGAATAATAATCCAAATTGACCAGATGTAACAGACGCTATTAAAATCTCTTTCCACGTTAACTTGTACTCTGTCGTTTGTTTTTCCTCTGTAATAATTTCTTTTTGTACTACTTCTTCTGATGTTTCTTCTACTTTTACTACCGAGGTTGGCTCATTTAACATTGTAATAAGCTTTGTTGCCTCTTCTACCGTAATACCAGCTAAACTAACTTCCGGCTCATTTCCTCCGCCAGCTGTTTCAATTTTAATTTTCTTTAGTCCTAACACTTGGTACAGCATGCCTGAACTTGTATTAATCGTTTGAACACGTTCTTTATTTAAGTAGCTCTCCTTCTTCACAAAGAGCCCTTCTTTAATATGTAATACGTTATTTTCGACCCAATATACTTTGTAGTACCAGCCTACGATAGCTGAAACAATCGTGATTACCGCAAAACCGATAGGAACTAAATACCAAAATGGAAACTTTCCTTTTAAACTAAAAAGAAAAATAATAAATGGTATAAAATCTGTTATTTTTAATTCTAATAACATCGTGATTGGATGCTGCCTCTTATACATCCTCATCACTCACTTTCGCTAATTCTGCGATTTTCGTTTTCAACATTTCTGCCTCATACATCGTTAAGCCTGGGATACTATGAGAAGTCGCCGCTGTTGAAATGTGTAATTCTGCTAATCCGTATTTCCTCATAATTGGCCCTTGTTCAATCGTAACGTGCTGCACACGAATCATCGGTACTAATACACGTTTTACGACGAAAAGACCGTGCTGAATTTCAAGTTCTTCTTCATTTAGTTGGTAGCTATAGTAACGTTGACGCAATTTCGGGAATGTAAAGTAATCAAACGGCGTATATACAATTGTTAATCCGATGAGCACATAAAAAATCCAAGCCCACCAATTAAACTTAATCATAAAGAAAAGATATGCCAAAATGACGATAATACTAATTCCTAACTCAATTAAGGAACGCGTTTTCCACACCTTGACCATGTCAGGGTGAATTTCATTTTTCAATGGATCCATGTAACCACTCCAAATCTAGTAATCTAATATATGAATACTCTCAATCTATATTTTATATAACTTTACAGAAAATTGAAATTTAATTATCTTTCTTCTCTGGAATAAAATATCCGAACCAAAGTAACCAAATGAAACCGATTAACTTCAGCCAACTTCCATCCGCCTGAAAAGCCTCTATCATACCTGGAATTTTATACACTCCAATAAATCCAAGAAAACCGAGCCACCAGTTTTTTTGCATTTTCATTTTTATTCCTCCTTTATGACGTTTTTCACATTTCGAATCCAAATTTCTTTATACTTTAACTGGAATCCCATGAGCATGTAGTTGCTCATATTATCGATAACGAGCGCTAACGTATGAGCATTCTCTTCTGTTGCATGTTGTGACACAACGTCAAGTTCTACACCTTGCTTTAATAAATCATGAAATCCATTTAAAAACTCTTCTTGTATTTCAAATAAACGTTTCTGATACTTCTCATTTCGCGCCGCAGTTACGATAAATTCATTTATGACGCGTAATATACCTTCCTGTCCTTCATACTCAGACAACATATGTAAACCATCTGCAATTAACTTTTTTGCAAAATTTTCTTTCGTATATTGATCTTTATCGAAGTAAGAAGAGAAATGATACCCAGAAAAAATTTCTTCAAATAAAAAATCTACTAACGCTTCTTTAGAAGAAAAATGATAGTAAATGGCCGGTTTTGAAATACCTACCTCTTTCGCAATCATGGAAAGGCTCATTTTCTCAATACCGTGCTCTGCCATAAGTTTAAATGACGCCTCTACAATGTTCTGCGATGTTTGTAAATTCTTTGTCATACTGTACCTCACTTGTTTTTACTTACCGGTCGGTAAGTAAATTATAAAATGAAACGAAATGATTTTCAAGTTAGTTAGCGCTTTAGAAGGGGGTTATTGGTAAATGTAGAAAAACATAAAGTAAAAGCAACATATAACAATAAGGAGGATGTTCATATGGGACTTGGTGGTAAAGGCGGTAGCGGCGGAACTGGCGGCGGTGAAGCTGGACAAGCTGGTAAAAGCGGATTTTCATTCATCATTGTACTCTTTATCGTATTAATTATAGTTGGAGCTAGCTATAGTGGACTTGGCTTCTAAGAAAAGGCGTCCTACATTACACATGTAGGACGCCTTCTTTTTAATCCCTATTCAACAATCGCATACGATAACAATTCATCGTCACTTCTCCAAGTCTTTGCAGTAATTGATAGTTCGCATATGCGCCGACCGGGGCACCGATTATCGGTACGAGCTGAAGCATTTTTGCTAAATCGATATAGTCTCGGTACTCTGTTTGGAACTTTTCCCAGTCCATATGATTTTCTTCTTCTGTATCCCACGTTTCGATGGCTTTCCATATTTCTTTTCTATGATCATCACTTGAAAAGGCGAGTTGGAAAACGTGAAGGATAAAAAGGCGCTCTTCTTTGTTACTCGTATCAAATCCGTACAACGTTGCTGCATCGAATAAAAATTTAATTTTAATGCCGAGTAAAAGCGGAAAGTCAGCAAGGCCAAGGAGAATACCACCAGCTCCAGTCCCTGCTCCTTCCGCCGCTGCTATTTTTTTGTACTCATCCATTTTTTTGCGTACTTCATCGTCACGTCTTTGCAGTGACCATGTCGTCTCTTTTAATTTCGGCTTTATAAAGTTTGATCCGGCGCTGATCGTTTGCACCATCATACGAATCGTCTCTGTTAACACCTTTTGTACTTTCGCCGGAATGAGCTGTTGTACTTTCGTCTGCACTTTTTTGGAGAACCGTGTCATCATAGAAGAATCTTTCATGAATGTAGCTTTCCACTGCTCCAATTCTTTTATAACCTTCTCTTCATATGTAATCATAGGTTCATTCCTTTCAATTTAAACGCTCAATGCGCTTCGCCCCGTATTGGTAAACGAAACCGATACTAAATAATATGCTTACGATAAGTAAAATTCCTGTCATCATGAAATCTTTCGTTGCTAGTGCAAATATAACTGTAAAGATTACGCTCCCGATGATTAGAATCGCGTTTAATAAAGTAAGAAAATCTTTCTTCTTTTCATCTACCTTTACTGGATACAAATCAAGCCAAATTTTCATGCGGTGATGTTTCCATAAAGTTAATAGCTGATAGCCGATTAAGTATAGGAAGATAAAACTCACGATGAATCGTCCATATAAAAATGGAATGAAGTAAAGAATAACTCCTCCAAGAGCGAGCAAACGCACATATAATCCAAAATAGTTACCTGATCTTAAAAATGTTCTCGTATATAAGTATAAATATGTACGCTTTTCGCCGATTATCGAAAGAATGAAATCAAGCCATTTCTTGCGGGATACTCTCTCTTTTAATGCTGGTACATCAACGAACATATTCGCAATGCGGTACAGTAACATCATCTTTTTACCTTCTTCAGAAATTAAATACTCCCAGTTCAGCGGCTTCCCTTTCACCATTTGATGCATGATAGCAAGGTATAACACCATGAATAGAACAATTCCGCCAATAAAAAGAACTGAAGTACGTTCTACAAGGAAATATACAAATAAACCGTTTAAGATAAAACGTATGAACCAATCCGCCTTTTGTACATTTTGATCTGTTAAAAAGGACTTTTCCCACGCTATAAATAAATTCCAAGCTTTCACAATGACAAACGCGATTACAATCCATATGTAAGCCGCTCCTGTTTGCTTCATTTGCTGGAAGTATAACGGGGCAAGCGCAGCTGCTACGATTGCGATTATGTATAACTGAATCATAAACGTAAAGAGAAAGGCCTTTGTGAAGTAAGGCTTTAGCTTCTCTTCAACTGGCAGTAAGTAAACAAGGTCTGCTTCTTTTAATAACGTTTGCATTGATCCAGCTGTTAAAACTAGTCCAATTAACACTGCCATCACGAGCGCAGTTGGAAACGAAGGTGTTAACGTTTGTAACCATTGTTGGTAATAATACGCTCCCGCACCGATGATAAACACGAAAATAAATTTCAAATGATCGTTAAATACGTATTTACTATATGTACGAACTTCTTTTAGAAAGTGACGAAATCGTTCTTTCCATAATGCTGTACTATTCATAATCTTCTTCCTTTGTTAAGGCAATATAAATATCATCTAACGTTGCACCTGGCATATTAAACTGTGATTGCAGTTCAGATAATGTTCCCATTGCTCTTACTTCGCCTTGATGTAAAATAATGAACGAATCACAATAACGCTCTGCCGTCGCTAAAATATGTGTACTCATTAAAATACCTGCGCCGCTCTTTTTCATTTGATCCATCATTTGAAGTAGAGATTGAATTGCTAACGGATCCAGTCCAACGAAAGGTTCGTCTACTATGTAAAGAGATGGCTCCACTAAAAATGCACTCATAATCATTACCTTTTGTTTCATCCCTTTTGAGAAATGAGATGGAAACCATTTTAAACGATTTTTCATACGAAATTCTTGTAATAGTTGTCCTACACGTTCTTCGTACTGTTTTTCATCGACACCGTACGCCATCGCTGTTAATTTCAAATGCTCTTCTAGCGTTAGCTCATCATATAATACCGGTGTTTCTGGAATGAATGAAAAGCTAGAACGGTACGCTGTCATATCATCACGAATTGTTTTCCCATTAATTGTGACAGTTCCTTTTTTCGGTTCCATTAAACCGATAATATGTTTAATCGTCGTACTTTTACCAGCCCCATTTAAACCGATTAAGCCGACAAGTTCGCCTTTATTCACAGAGAACGAAACGTCTTTTAATACAGGTCGTTTCGTATATCCTCCTGTAACATTTTCTACACGCAATAACTCGCTCATACGACACCACTTTCTTCATTAGTATTCATTCTATATTCATCTTACCAAAAATTGCGCTGTACTACATAGTATCGATGTGTTCAAAAAAAATTTAAATTTGTTAGCATATATTTTTACGAAAGCGGACATCATAATTAGTGAAGAAGGAACACATTGAAAAAGCAACCACCAATTGATGAGTATAACAACATAGTGAAGTCATCATGAAATGGGGTGTCCATGTTGGACAATGAAATTTACACATAACCAGATCATTTGTTTCATTTTCGAAACGGGGTGTCTCCGAAAGAGCATATACTGTTTTAAAAAATAAACAATTTCATTTTAAAAAGATTGCAATTCATTTCACTTGAAAATGGGGTGTCTACGGCAGAAACTTTAGCCGATTTACCATGCATTTCTTAAATAAATGGGGTGTCTGCGAAACGTAAATTACGATAATGCTTTTTCAATCCCTCTTCAGAAAACAGGAAGCTGACTCAGCTTCCTGTTTTTCGTGTTTGTTCTCTTATGTAATTATGGTAAAATACGGCTAAGGATATTTGAAAGGATGAGATCAATGAATCATACAGCAGACAATTGTATTTTTTGTAAAATCATTGACGGGCAAATCCCTTGCTCAAAAGTATACGAAGATGAACATGTGCTTGCATTTTTAGATATTAGTCAAGTAACAAAAGGACATACTCTTGTTATTCCGAAAGTTCACAAACAAGACATTTTTGCGTTAACGCCAGAAATCGCATCACACATTTTTTCTGTCGTTCCAAAAATCGCAAATGCGATTAAAGCAGAGTTTAATCCAGTTGGCTTTAACCTACTTAACAATAACGGTGAAAAAGCTGGACAAACTGTGTTCCACTTCCACCTTCATTTAATTCCACGCTACGGTGAAAACGATGGTTTCGGTGCCGTTTGGAAATCACACCAAAATGAATATACAATGGAAAATTTACAAAACATCGCAAGCACAATTGCAAATAGTGTGAAATAGTGACACTATAAGAAGACGTAATACATAACAAGCCAATTCCCCGAAGTAATTACATATTGCAAGGCTTGTTTCTTCACTCCATATACCGGGGTATACTTTTCTGTGCATAGCGCACTTACAAGAAGGAAAAGTTCTCTTTTCTTTCTCTTGTTTTAAAGATATGCATACTATTTCACATCATGAATACGAACGAAAAATAAGGAGGTCTCTTTTTATGTCAAAAGCTAAATCCTTTATTACAGGTGTCCTTTGCGGCGGAGCAGTTGCTGGATTAGCAGTTCTTTTCTCTACTCCTTCTTCTGGCAAAGCCATGCGCGGCAAGTTAAAAGAAAAAGGAAATGATATTAAAAAGACTTTAGCTGATATTACAGCTGATACAAAGTTATTAAAGCGTCAAATCGTTGAAACTGCTTCAGAAGGTAAAGAAGTGTTTCAAGAATTAAAAGACGACATGCAAGACACGCTTTCTAACTGGAAACAAGATATTTCTCAAAACAAGCGCCATATTGAAAAAGAAATTTTGGACATTCAAAAGTCAATTGAGAAACTACAAGAAGCTGTTCCAGAAAAAGCGTAAACAAATTCCTGCTTAGTTTTTGCATATAACAAATATTTTTTATATAAATTGACCTTAACACGGCATATCACATAGATATGCCGTGTTTTTATGCATTTACAATATATGTTAGCCATTAACATGTAAGGACAACACATGTACTCACGACTCATAAACCGCTTCCATAGTTATGCATGATTTGTATAGAATGTCATTTTTTTAAAAAATTTTCACAATTCTCACAAAAAGACTTTATTAATTTTTATTTTACTGGCATAATAGATAGTAATGAAAAAGAATGTTAAAGTGGGTGAGTAAATGAAAAGTGGAGAAAAAGATTACTCGGTAAAAGAAGCGATGATTTTCAGCCAACGCATTGCTCAATTATCGAAAGCGTTATGGAAATGTGTAGAGAAAGATTGGCAAATGTGGATTAAGCCTTACGATTTAAATATTAATGAGCATCATATTTTAACAATCGCTTATCATTTAAAAGGGGCTTCTATTTCTGAGATTGCTAAGTTTGGAGTTATGCACGTATCAACGGCGTTTAACTTCTCGAAAAAGCTTGAGGAACGCGGCTATCTTGTATTCTCGAAAAAAGAAGATGATAAACGAAATACGTACATTGAAATTACAGATAAAGGGGAAGAATTACTACTTCGCTTAATGGAGGAGTATGACCCTGAAAGTAATTCAGTGTTTAATGGGGCTCTTGCACTTCGTAATTTTTATGGGAAGTTCCCAGAAAATATCGAGCTGATTGCTATCTTGCGCAATATTTACGGACAAGACTTCATCGATATTTTTGAGAAATCATTAGAAGATATTGAGGAGAATTTTACGGAATCCGATCAGAAGTTAGTTAAGAAATAATCTATTTATTTTTTCGCACTCATGCGTAAGAATTCATTCATAAGTGGGTTAAATAAACCTTGTTTTGCTAGCGCTTCCGCAGTTTCGTTTACTTCGAGCTGATGTGGAAGCGCTTTTTCAAATTGATCTAACAGCGCATCGAACAATAAAAGGCCTTCTGCTTTCTCCGCTACATATTGTTCGTTCAATGTTTCACAAAGTTTCAGTATACGTTCAATATCTTTTTTACGAGCTTTTTTCTTTATGATTAAAGAATAAAATGGACACTTTTCTTCATCAATCATTTTAAATAGTAGGTCTACGTAGTATTCAGCTTGTTCTAATCTTCTAACAACGTCCATTTTCTCCCTCACTTTCTAACACAAAGTCTTCTATTTCTGAATTTTATAACACGAACAAAATATCGTATGATACAATATATAAAGTATATGTATTTTAGCCAAAAGGAGGTCTCGCCTCATGACACTTATAACAGTTGTTTTTGTCGCATTCGCACTTCTTGTTATATTTTACACGAATTTCATGACACATACACTGTGTGAACGAAAACAAATAGCTGCGAGCCGCCAGCCCGGTGTCTTTCGGGTTATTAATGTATGTATAACAATTTTATTAATTTCTAGTTATATAGAAATTATATTTCATGGAAAGTGAGGAAGGAAAGCCCCTTCCTCACTTTTTTCCTCTATAAGCAAATTATACCTACTATAACCAATAAAATAAACAGTACAAGTAATAAAATAAGTTGAGAATTCATCCCCATCCCCTCCTCTATTCTGTATATGCGGCATCCGCCCAATATGGCACACTTTCAAAATCTGACACGATATGGTTAATTTTTCTTTATCAATATGAAAACGAGTCGAAATATGATATATTAAACTTTGTACATATTGCTTATACTATAGAACAAATAACATTCATCAAAACTTTATCCTCAGCCTCGGTAAGCCCTGTTAAGCGCGCTTTACCAATATAAAAAGCAAAAGTATCAGTGAGACTTAATCGGGCTCTTATGAACTTAAGTTCATTGGTGTAGGATAAATTAAAAATACATAATAGTAGGAGTGTTTATCGAATGAAGAAAGCTATGCTTGCCTTAGCAGCAACAAGTGTAATCGCATTATCAGCATGTGGAACATCATCATCAGACAAAATCGTTACATCTAAAGCTGGTGACATTACAAAAGAAGAATTTTACAATCAAATGAAGACACAAGCTGGTAAACAAGTACTAAACAACATGGTTATGGAAAAAGTACTTATTAAAAACTACAAAGTAGACGACAAAGAAGTAGATAAAAAGCTCGATGAAACGAAAAAACAAGTTGGTGATCAATTCGATACACTGTTAAAACAACAAGGTATGAAAGAAGAAACATTTAAAAATATGTTACGTGCTCAATTAGCTCAAGAAAAAGCAATTGAAAAAACAATCACTGATAAAGAACTAAAAGAAAACTACAAACCTGAAATTAAAGCAAGCCACATTCTTGTAAAAGATGAAGCTACTGCGAAAAAGGTTAAAGAAGAACTTGGACAAGGTAAATCTTTCGAAGAGTTAGCGAAACAATACTCTGAAGATACTGGTTCAAAAGAAAAAGGTGGAGACTTAGGATTCTTCGAACATGGTAAAATGGTTAAAGAATTCGAAGATGCTGCTTATAAACTGAAAAAAGATGAAGTAAGCGAACCTGTAAAAACACAATTCGGTTATCACATCATTAAAGTTACAGACATTAAAGAGCCAGAAAAATCATTCGAACAATCTAAAGCAGACATCAAAAAAGAACTAATTGCGAAGAAAGCACAAGATGGTGCATTCATGAACGATCTTAGGATGAAAGAAATCAAAAAAGCTGACGTAAAAGTTGAAGATAAAGATTTGAAAGATCTTTTCGAAGAGAAAAAAGCTGACGAGAAAAAAGAAGAAAAGAAATAATGAAATAAAAAGCTCGGGCTTAGGCCTGAGCTTTTTGTATACCCTCTTCTCTCGGGAGCTATATCCATATTCGGTAAATGAAATTATATAGTTGGTCCTCTGAATGAATTATATCAGCGATTTTTCAAATATATCGACCGCAACTTCAATTATATCAGCGATTTTCGAAATATATCGACTTACCGACAAAAAACGACAACAAGCGTGACTCCCTCTACAAAAACAAAAAAACCTTGATCCACGTAGCATGGAACCAAGGTTTATCTTATTATCATTGATTAAATGAAAAAACTATGTTAAATTAGTACAGAAACACATTTCATAAAAAACAAGGAACGTATTTATCCGTATCTTAATTTTACACCAAAACACATCTTCAGTCAACCTCTATTTTTCACTTTTAAAGGAGTGCTACCGTATGAACAAAAAACTTGATCTAGAGCAAAAACGATTGGATACCGTGATCGAAACGATTACGCAGCAAATTGATAAACTGGAAAACGAAACTGGCAGACGCCGGGCAGAAGTAATCAACATCCGTAAACACTTTTGGGATGACGTTAAAGTGAACACGGATACTTTTGATGATTATCTTGAAACAGTTATCAACTTAAGGCAACAAGCTCAGTCCCTTGCTGTCACACAAATTACCCATAAGCACACCTTTAATCGACTTGCCGCATTAAGACGTATGCATAAAGCACCTTATTTCGGACGAATTGATTTCAAAGAAGAAGGTGAACCTGCCGCAGAGCAAATTTATATCGGCGTCGCTACGCTTACCGATGCAAGCGGAGAAAACTTCCTCATATACGACTGGCGTGCACCTATTTCGAGCGTTTATTACGACTATCCACCAGGACCAGCTGAATACAAAACACCAGGAGGCGTAGTTCGCGGTAATGTGGAGAAAAAATTACAGTACATTATTCAAAATGGCGAGATTGATTCTATGTTCGATACGAGCCTTACAATTGGCGATGAAATTCTGCAACAGGCGCTTGGAAAAGGTACAAACAAACATATGCAAAGCATCGTTGCTACGATTCAGCGCGAGCAAAATGAAATTATTCGTCACGATGAAGGCCGACTCCTTATCGTGCAAGGAGCTGCTGGTAGTGGTAAAACGTCAGCTGCCCTGCAACGCATTGCCTATTTACTATATAAATATCGCGAATGGCTAAAAGCGGACCAAATTATTCTCTTCTCCCCTAACTCTATGTTCAACAGTTACGTATCTAACGTACTGCCAGAACTCGGCGAAGAAAATATGCAGCAAGTCACATTCCAAGAATATTTAAACCATAGACTAAGTAAGTCATTTGATGTTGAGGATCCTTATGAGCAATTAGAATATATGCTAACTGAAACGAATAGCCCTGCTTATAAAACGAGAAATGCGAGCATTCGATTTAAAGCATCTACTCAATTTTTCGAAATGATTAGAGCGTACAGACAATCTCTTGAATCTTCAGGCATGCTATTTAGAGGAATGAAATTTAGAGGGAAATTGATTGCCTCTGCTAAAGAAATTACAGAGCAATTTTATAATACGGATTCCTCCCTCCGCTTCCATAATAGAATCGAGAAGTTAACGGATTGGCTAAACAAACAAATAGACGCAATCGAAAAAACAGAACTAAAAAAGCCGTGGGTAGAAGAAGAAATTGAATTACTTAGTAAAGATGAATATCAAAAAGCTTATAAATACTTACAGAAAAAAGGCGAGTTTGAAGACAACTCCTTTAATGATTATGAGAAAGAAACGAAAGTACTTGGGCGTATGATTGTCCGTAAAAAATTGAAACCGTTACGTAAAGGCGTTCAAACATTACGTTTCATCAATTTTACAGGCATATATAAACAACTCTTCACAGATGCATCATGGGTTACTGGAGAAAAGCCGAAAGAATGGGACGACATTTGCTCATTAACTGTGAACATGCTTGATGAAGGAAAATTATATTACGAGGATGCGACTCCATTTTTACTTTTAAAAGAACTAATTGAAGGCTTCCAAACGAATAGATCCATTAAACACGTACTCGTAGACGAAGCGCAAGACTATTCTCCATTTCAGTTCGAGTTTTTAAAACGTCTCTTCCCTGCCGCAAAAATGACAGTGCTCGGAGACTTTAACCAAGCGATATTTGCCCATGCGAGTGAAACAGTGAACTTCAATACACTTACTAGCTTATACGGACCAGATGAAACGAACGGCATCAACTTAACTCGTAGCTATCGTTCCACAAAACCGATTATTGAATTTACACGTGCTCTCGTACCGGAAGGAAAGAATATTAACGCATTTGAACGTGAAGGTGAGAAACCTACAGTGACGAAAGTATCGAACGACAGCGAACTGCACGACTGTATTTCTTCCAAAGTTGCTGAACTTCAAAAACAACAGCATAATACAATCGCACTTATATGTAAATCCGCAGCTGAAAGTGCCGCTGCCTACGAAGCACTTAATTATATCGAGAATATTAAACTCGTGAAAAGTAACTCCGCCGAGTATGAGCAAGGCATTGTCGTGATCCCAGCTTACTTAGCGAAGGGTATCGAATTTGACGCTGTTATTATTTATAATGCTTCTAAAGATGTGTACAGTGATGAGAGCGTTCGTAGATTGTTTTACACTGCTTGTACGCGAGCTATGCATGAATTACAACTTTATAGCGTTGGCGAGGTTAGTCCTTTTATACTCGGGGCTGCTTCAGAGAGCTTTGAACTTATTACAACACCTTGATACGAATCAAGGTGTTTCTTTTTTATGCAGGATTTACAACTTTAAAATAGAATATATCATTTTAGAAAAAAATAAGGAGTGGAAAAATGAATCATTATTTCATTGCTATTTATGACGGTGAGTTTCCTACCGAAAAATTACATACCATTTTACAATTGAACCCCACTTTTATTGATTTAAACGTCCGCACCATTTCAATTTCATCACCAAGACCTTTCACATTAGTAGTTGGAGAAGAAAACGATGCACTCACAACTGGACTTACAGATAAATACCACTTATTAACGAAGGAATTACAAGCACTTGAGCAGCAAGAAAATTACTACTACGTATACGATTATAAAATTAGAAAGACCATCGAGAATCCTACCGAAAAATGCTTTCCATTAGCAAAAATCAATATAAGCGTTACGAATTTCCATCAGATGATTCAAAAAGTAAAAGATTTAAAACGTCCTGTATTTGCAGGGTATAAAATCATTTCTCATGATTCGGATATACTGACAATTGATGTACTTCTTTCTTCTCATTTATTGGATCCTAACACTTCTGAAAAAGATACGGAAGAGTACGCCTATTTACAACAACTAGCTGAATCAATCTCTCGTTCTGAATTATGTACTTCTATAAAAGCAAGTGCACTTATTTAAACACGAAAAGAGGGTTATTTATCATAACCCTCTTTTGCTATCTATTTACGTTTGTACTTAATCAAAATAGTGAATTCTTTTTACATATAACAAAAACACCTTGATCATCATCAAGGTGTCCTCTTCATTCTAAATGACATACCCTTACGTCGATATACACTTAGTACGATTCCCATTAAAAGCGCATGAAATACAGTTGGTGTTAATCCATAACTAATAAAAGGTAAGGATATAGCAGTAATCGGTAATAAACCTAAAATCATACCAACGTTATAAAGGAATTGCACTACGAAAAGAGTCATGCCTCCAATGAGAAGCAATTTACCATACCGGTCATTTATTTTATAAGATATGACCACTAACCTTATTACAAAAAGAGAAAGAATCAAGAAAAGAATCAGTGCTAGCACATATCCATAATAATAAGTCAAACTTGCAAATACAAAATCAGTATCTGGATTAGGGACGAGCTTTACATCTCCGTATGTACCAAACCAACCTGCTGACGACATTACCTCTTTTAAACGTATATACATAAATCCTGCGCCCTGTGCATCACGCTCTGGATTTATATATGCTAAAAAGGTAGGCCAGTGATAACTTTTCACTGAAGACCAATAATAGAATACCCCGAAAATAAATAAACAAATGGGCACAGCTGTAATAATCACTATCTTTTTCTTTCCTAACCTACTCCACCAAAGCATAACAAATACCATCACAATATAAATAAACATTGTTGAAAGAGCTGAGCCAATTAAGAATAAATACAAAGAAAATAAATACAGAGCCACAAGATGGCTTACTTTTATCCTACTATTATTGAAAAAAGAAGCCCAAGCTAGAAAGAAGAAAGGTACCGCCATTAAACGACCAATTGCAATGGGACCGATTTTTATTAACGGTTCTCCAGCCACCGAAACATGCGGAAAACAGTATAACATTAACAAGATAAGTACGCCGATTGTATAAAACAACCACCCTAGTCTCTCTAGTTTCCGGTAATCAATCAGCATCATCCCTAACGCTGTTGCAATACCAAGAACAACAGATACCACCTTATTCATTAGTAAATCATTCATATATCCAAAAGCTATAACCGGCAAAAAACCTAATCCCATCGCAGCCACTAATAAACCAATTAAAAACCAATCAACCTTTGGCTTATGCAGTTTGTTAAGCTCTTGTCCAAGTTTGACCGGACTTCCCATTTGCTCAACAGCCTTATCTTCAGCAACTTCCTCACTTAATCCTTTCTCTACCCACATATTCTTCGCCTGTTTTAAGTGAAAATCTAGTTCCGCTGCTACTAAGCCCTTCGCTTCTTTTGATTTAATATGGTTCGTAACTTCCCTTAAAAAATGCTCCCCTTTTTTATTCAATTTTTTCTCACTCCTGTACTAATCCTTTTAATATAAATCGTGCCTTCGTAGCATTCTTCTCAGCCTTTCGCAGCATCTTGTTTCCTTTATCATTTAATTGATAATATTTAGCTCCTTCGTAATCCCAGCTAGATTGGATAAAGCGATTCTGTTCTAGACGATGTAATAAAGTGTATAGAGATCCTTCATCACCTTCGAATTTTTGAATTCCTCTCCCACGTAGTAACTGCATCAATTCATAACCTGTTTTTTCATTCATAAGAAGTTGCAACACTGCTAAAAGGATATCTTCTTCCTTTTCGGACGATTGATTGATTTTTTCGCGCACCCGCTTTCGATGCTGATCAGAAAAACTCAAATGTTTAAAAGTTGTATTCTCCATTGATTTTCGCAAGCCTTTTAATCGATCTTCCATTTGATTATTCCTCCAATCCTTTCTTCAATAGTTCCTTAGCTCTTTTCAATCTTGTTTTTATCGTGTTTTCCTTCACTTCTATTACCGTAGCAATCTCTTTAATTGATAATTCCTCATAATAAAATAGATAAATAATTTCTCGATATTTTATCGGTAAATTCATTACCGCAGAAGCAAGCCTACTATCCTCTGCATTTTGAATAACTGTTTGTTCCACACTTTCTTTTTGACTCGCCATATACGTAAAGTCATCCTCTGTAACGATAACTTTTTTGTTATACCAACTTTTTATATAGTCCTTACAATGATTGATTGCAATTCTCCATAACCATGTTTTTAAGTTCGAATTCCCTTTATATGTATGAAGAGATTTATAGCATTTCACAAATATATCTTGCGTTAAATCCTCCGCAACCTCTTTATTATTTACATATGAATACACAAGCTGTAAGACTTCTTGTCCATACTTGTTCATTATTTCATCGATAAGGTCCTCTTTATCTTCTATTTCAAACATCTCTACTGTTAATTCATCCACACTATTTCCTCCTTCCCATATATTAGACGACGCACTCTATGGAAAAGTTTTATACATTCATAAAAAAAAGAACGGTTAGCAATGTCCATACCGTTTTTTGAACTCTTAATTTTTCTTTACTATGAGTAAAATCAAACTTTATTTGCTCATCGCCCCCTCACTTTACACACGAATGAGTCATTTATTTTTACATATATGTCTTGTCCCTTATTTTGAAAAATAATACAATTAAAAAGTAACTTACTAACGCTATAACTAGTAGGTGTGGTAATCATCTCTTCCATTTTGAAAAAAGGGGGGAGGTGATAATATGATCGCGATGTTTGTAATTAAATTAGTGTATGGTATCCTAACCGGAGCTGGCGTTGTCATCGGTAGAAGATACGTCGGTCCGTGGCTAATTTCTGTATACAAAAAAGCGAGAACCACCCTGCTTCGTGGAAAAGGTAAGGGCGGTTCTCGGCTAAAACGTTAATGTAATTGTCTTATAACCGCACCTACTACCACCACAATAGCAAGTTAGGTTACACAAGGCAGAAGTTTCTCAGGCTTCTGTCTTTTTTATTTTATGCAAAATTCATACTACATACTCTATCATCATTGTAACACATTCTATTTATTTTTAGTCAAGATAAAAAAACCACCTAAAGGCTCCCCTTCAGGTGGTTTTCTATTTTACGCTAACGCAGCTGCTTGTTCTTGTTGATCTACAGGAATGACAGCGTCTGTTAATGCTTTTTCTAATTCTGCTGTGTATTTCATTTGCTCTTCTTTGCTCCAGCCTAGTTTCGCAGCCATGTAGTTGATTACTGCTTCTTTCCACTCGTATACCCAGTGGATGTTGAAGAATACAGCACCTCTGCGGCGTACGAAGAAGTCTACTGGTTTTGCTGTCATTTCGTAATCCATTGCGTATACAAGTGGGATTAGAACGTCAAGCGGCATGTTATATTCTTTCGCTTCGTCTTTATGTTTTTTCGCTAAGTCAAATAGTACGTCAACGTTAGAGCCGTAGAATTTCGCGAACTCTTCTGCTTGCGCTTTCGTTAAACCAGATTTCGTACCTTCGTCTGCTTTTTTCGCAACGAATGCTGGGAATCCGTGTGAACCATCTACATGTCCACCAGAGATTGGCATATGTTTCGTGTCACTCTTCGGATATGCACTATGACCTTCTTTTTGTAGTAAGTTCGTTACGTAGTCTACTACCATTTCAGCCATTTTGCGGTATCCTGTTAATTTACCACCTGCGATTGTAATTAAACCAGATTCAGAAGTCCAAATTTCATCTTTACGAGAAATTTCAGATGCATTTTTACCTTCTTCATAAATTAATGGACGTACACCAGCCCAGCTTGATTCAACATCTTTTTCTGTAATTTTCACGCTTGGGAACATGTAGTTAATCGCATTAATAATGTATGTGCGATCTTCTGTTGTCATGTGTGGTACAGCTGCATCTTTATCATAGAACGTATCTGTTGTACCTACGTATGTTTTTCCGCCGCGAGGAATCGCGAACACCATACGTTTATCTGGTGTATCGAAGTAAATTGCTTGACCTAATGGGAAACGTTTTTGATCGATTACTAAGTGAACACCTTTTGATAACTGAAGTACTTTTCCTTTTTTCGAGTTATCTTTTTCACGAAGTGTATCTACCCAAGGACCAGCTGCGTTTACAATTTTCTTACCGTAAACTTCGTACACTTCTCCGTCTAGTAAATCGATTACACGTACACCGCATACTTTTCCATCTTTATATAAGAAACTGTCTACTTTTGCGTAGTTAACAGCTTTCGCACCATGCTCAATTGCTTCTTTCATTACTTCAATTGTAAGACGCGCATCGTCTGTACGATATTCTACGTAGTAACCGCCGCCTTTTAATCCTTCTTTTTTCACAAGAGGCTCTTTGTTTAATGTTTCTTCACGGTTAAACATTTTTCTGCGCTCGCTTCGTTTTACACCTGCTAAGAAGTCGTATACACGAAGACCAATTGATGTACTGAATGATCCGAACGTACCGCCTGTATGGAACGGAAGTAACATCCACTCTGGTGTTGTTACATGGGGACCGTTCTCATATACGATCGCACGCTCTTTCCCCACCTCTGCTACCATTTTCACTTCAAGTTGTTTTAAATAACGTAGACCACCGTGTACAAGTTTCGTAGAACGACTTGATGTACCTGCTGCAAAGTCCTGCATTTCAAACACAATTGTTGATAACCCGCGTGTTGCCCCATCTAATGCAATACCAGAACCAGTAATACCTCCACCAATTACGATCACATCTAACTCTTGTTTATTTACTCCGTTTAATACGTCTTTACGTTGTTTACTTGAAAATTTCATGGTAATTCCTCCCTTTGATAACGAAAAAAGAGACCACGAACTCCGCTATAGATTTCGCCTCTATAGCGTGTTGTGGTCTCTCCAAATCTCCTACCGAATTATTAACTTGTCATCATTATAACACTGTTTATGATTATTTGAAAGCTTTTGTTGCTTCAATTGCTTTTTTCCATCCAGCATATAGCTCTTCGCTTGTTTCCGCTTCCATCGTTGGTTCAAAGCGTTTGTCCATATGCCACTGCGCTTTAATTTCATCTTGGTTTTTCCAATATCCAACCGCAAGACCTGCTAAGTATGCTGCACCTAAAGCTGTCGTTTCATTGATCACTGGACGCTCTACAGGAACTTCTAAAATATCACTTTGGAACTTCATTAAGAAGTTATTCTTAACTGCTCCGCCATCAACGCGTAATGTTTTTAATTCAATACCTGAATCTGCTTCCATTGCACAAAGTACATCTTTCGTTTGGTATGCTAAAGATTCTAGCGTCGCACGAATGAAGTGCTCTTTCGTCGTACCGCGTGTTACGCCAAACATAGCGCCGCGTACTTCACTATCCCAGTAAGGTGTTCCGAGTCCTACGAATGCTGGTACAACGTATACACCATCAGTTGATTCAACGCGTGATGCGTACACTTCACTCTCACTTGCATCTTTAAACATGCGCATTCCGTCACGTAACCACTGAATTGCAGAACCTGCTACGAAAATACTTCCTTCTAATGCGTAGTTTACTTTACCATCTAAACCCCATGCAATTGTTGTTAATAGACCGTGCTCAGAAGCTACTGCTTTTTCACCTGTGTTCATTAACATGAAGCAACCAGTTCCGTAAGTATTTTTCGCCATACCTTCACCGAAACAAGCTTGTCCAAATAATGCTGCTTGCTGGTCACCAGCTACACCTGCAATCGGTATATTTTGACCGAAGAAGTGATAATCAATTGTTTCACCATATATTTCAGATGATGGACGTACTTCAGGAAGCATGCTCTTTGGTACTGTTAACATGTCTAGAAGCTCATCATCCCACTGTAAGTCGTGAATGTTAAACATTAATGTACGTGATGCATTTGAGTAGTCTGTTACGTGCGCTTTACCACCAGATAGTTTCCATACAAGCCACGTATCAATTGTTCCGAATAATAACTCACCGTTTTCTGCTTTTTCTCTTGCACCTTCAACGTTATCTAAAATCCATTTTACTTTCGTACCAGAGAAGTATGCGTCAATTAAAAGACCTGTTTTTTCACGAACCATTTCGCTATAACCTTTTTCTTTTAACTCATCACAAATCTCCATTGTTTGACGAGATTGCCATACGATTGCGTTATAAATTGGTTTACCAGTCGTTTTATCCCATACAACCGCTGTTTCACGTTGGTTCGTAATACCGATACCTGCGATTTGCTCTGGTTTTACATCCGCTTCACTTAAGCAAGTTGCGATAACTGCTAAAATAGATCCCCAAATTTCTTGTGCATTATGTTCTACCCAGCCTGGCTTTGGAAAATGTTGCGTAAATTCTTTTTGAGCTGAATGAACAATTTTCCCTTCTTTATTGAAAAGAATTGCGCGTGAGCTAGTTGTTCCTTGGTCTAATGAAAGAATATATTTTTTCATATCGGTTTCCCCCTATGCTACTTTTCTATTATTTGTAGTGCTTCCACTTTTTTTACTTGTCATATATGAGATTGCTAGTACAACCACAGTTGCAATAATTACATAAATAAGTGCTGAATTTTGTTTTCCTTCAAATACAACTTGATGGAATAAACCTGCAAGTGATCCACCTAAAATCGGACCAACTACCGGAATCCATGCATACTTCCAGTTTGAACCGCCTTTTCCTGCAATCGGAAGGAAGAAGTGTGCAATACGCGGACCTAAATCACGAGCCGGGTTGATTGCGTATCCTGTTGTTCCACCTAATGATAAACCAATACTTACAATTAAGAAACCTACGATAAATGGATTTAATCCATCTGCAAATTTATTTGCTCCAATTGCTAATATACCAAATACTAAAACGAATGTTCCAATCATTTCACTTAAAAGGTTTGCAAATGTGTTCGGAATTGCTGGACCTGTTGCAAATACGCCTAACTTTGTTCCTGGATCTTCTGTTTCTTTCCAATGTGGTAAGTAATGTAAATATACGATAATTGCCCCGATAATTGCCCCAATCATTTGTGCTGCGATATAACCTGGTACGTCACTCCATGGGAACGCTCCCTTAAATGCTAGTCCTATCGTTAAAGCTGGATTCAAATGTGCCCCACTAATTGATCCAACCGCATACGCTGCAACCGCTACTGCTAAGCCCCAGCCCATTGTAATTACAATCCAACCAGAATCTTTCGCAAACGACTTCTTTAAACTTACACCAGCACAAACGCCGCCACCAAGTACGATTAACAACGCTGTCCCTATTAATTCCCCTAAAAATGCTGACATAAAATCCCTCCACAATCAATTTAAATGCTTTCAAATGTGATAGAGGTAAAATGAATGGCCATTCGTTTTTTCAAAAGAAAAAGATCCACAGCTTACACGCTTCTATATAAAAGTATATAGAAACAATGAAATGTGGATCTCTTCTTTTCTCCGTCACGTTTATTAACTTGTCTATAATGTTAACCGTTAATGAAAGCGGTGTCAACAGAATCTTTTCACATTTTCGTCACTTTTTTTGGTAATGTTTCCATAATTCTTTTTTCGATGTCGTAATCGCTGTCGCACCAGCATGTAAAGCTCTTTCAACATCCTCCACAGTACGAATAAAACCACCCGCTAAAATCGGTACACCTGTACGCTCTTTTACTTCAGCGATCACATCCGTTAGCGCACCAGGAAGCACCTCTATATAATCCGGTTTCGTCTTTTCTAACAAATTACAGCTCTTTTCCATCGCACTAGAATCAATCAAAAAGATGCGTTGAATGGAGACGACACCCTTTTGCTTCGCCTTCATAATTACGCTCGCCTTTGTTGACAATAACCCGTACGGTTTATATTCTTGGCATAAAAACTCCGTCGCATGCCCATCACTTTGTAACCCATGGATTAAATCAACATGTAAAAACACCTTTTTACCGTGTTGCTTCGCGAGTGAAACAACACTCTTCAATTGACCAACATGAATATCTAAAATAACAATATATTCATACGAACTATGTAATAGCTTTTCCAAGTCTTTAATTTGCCTCACTGCTGGCAAAATCTTTTGTTCATGAAATTCCATTCTAAATGTCCCCTTCTTTATATCATCCTATCCTTTATAGTACACAATTTATATGAAAAGAACAGCTAGTGTAGGGAATTTCTTTCAAACCTTTCCTCTATTTATATATTTTCTTCAACTTATCAGAAACCGCGCCACCTATAATCATTAATATAAGAGGTAGAAAGTTCATCACATACGGTGCGTCTGCTACAATTGTAACGCTCGCTCCTGCAAACTTATTTAACATCCACACAATGATTTTTGTAACAAACAAAAATACGCCCATCATAAATAAACTATCAAAAAACACCTTCCATTTTGGATATGCCAATTGCTTACTATCTTCAATAACTTTCTGTGTCAACTCTTCATCACTCCTCAATAACTCATCAATCGTAATACCGAACAGATCGCTTAAATGAATAATAATTTCAATGCTCGGATAGTTCTTTCCTGTTTCCCATTTCGAAACAGACTGCCTACTTACATGAAGTTTTTCAGCCAAATCATTTTGCGACCAATTTCTTTTTTCCCTTTCTTCTTTTAAACGCTCGCTAAAAATCATACTGTGTTTATCACCTCTCTACGCCTAGTATGGTCAAACAAATGATGAAGAGTAAAGCTAGTTATCGTTGCATAACCTACGCAACTTATGCGTTACACCTTAACATAAAGCCATTGCGCACTTTATGTCATGCAAATTTTTTATATTTTTCTTCTATAATAATTTCCCGAACAATAAAAAGAAGAGAAACTAAACTCTTTTCTCTTCTTCAAAAGTTTCTATTAAAGCAATACCGAATCTTTATCACTATCCTGATTACGTTTCTCACGCTCTTCTTCTAAACGTTTCATATATACTTCGCCTTCTTTTTCAATAAACTCATTATCCATCTCTTGCTCTTTTTTCGAAGTATATAAAACCATGTAGCCACTTAGTACAATCCCAACAATTACAAGATAAACCCACCATGGTAAAATTTCCAAATCACTTCATTCCTTTCTTTAGACAAGCCTTATTAGTTTCACTGTATGAGGAAAGAAGTGGATTTATGCTTAAAAACTTTTTATTGTGGATGCTTTGAGAAAAATGCTTGTACATATTCCATAAATTCGATTGGCTCTTGGCGGAACGGAGCATGGTATCCTTTTTCAATAATATGAAATGTACTATTTGTAAATAACTGATGATACAGCTCACCGTTTTTCCAAGAAACGCTCTTATCATGTCGTCCCCATATAATTAAAGTCGGTACTTTAATTTTATCGGCCTCCATCGCAATGCGGCGCTCTCTCATTTTCGTAAGCTGATCGTAATGCTCTTTATCATCACGACTATTTTTCACTTCATTTTTATTATAATCCGTAATCTCTGTTACTGTTTGAAGATCCGTTGATAGGGGCGGCACTTCATAACTTTCTTTTTGCTGGAAAGACTCGATTCCTGTAGAATCCGCCAAAACGAGATGTGTCACTGCGTCCGGATATAAATACGCTAAATTAAGGGACATCTCTCCCCCCATCGAATGACCAAGTACCGCAAACTGATCGTATCCGAGCTTCTTCATTAACTTATAATATAAATTCACTTGCGCAGGAAACGAATACTGAAAATCAACCGGCTTAGAAGAACGCCCAAATCCTAAAATATCAACTGCAATAATCGTATGATCTCTCGCAAGTTCCGGATAAATATCACTAAACCCATCTGAAGAACCACCAAATCCATGAAGCATAAGTAAAGGCGGCTTCCCCTCACCAATTTGCTTAAAGTAAATCGTCTGCCCATCAATCTGTGCCATACTCTCTTTCGTATTCAGCTTCATCATAACAGTATCTTTCACTTCTCTAACCTTCGCAATCGGCTTATCGACGAAGTTACATACTACTAACAAAACGAGCACAATACCGCTAATCATATAAAACTTAAACCGTTTCAAAATTTCCGTCTCCTTTCTCATGTTGCTATTTAAAGTTTTTACATTTTTTGGTTGTTTTATGATTGATTTTTTAATTGTAACTAAATCAGTTACAATTATATTAAAAAAATATAACTCATCTCTATTACTGATGGTTATTTTGTAACTATTATAGTTACATATGAAAAGTAAGTCAATTCTTTTTAACCGTAAATAGAAAAGGGACCTCGTTGTGAGGTCCCTTCACTTTATTATTTAAATTAAAAATGATCAGCGTGTGAGTCTAGCTTGCTAATACCGCCACCGTCACCTTTATTGAAGTTGGCTGGTGCTCCTCCCGTGTCTCCTATATTAACGTAGTCTGGTCTTGCTGGTGCTCCTCCCGTGTCCCCTATATTTACAGCTTGATTTGTAAAAGAACTATTGAATCCAATTGATAATACCCCTACTAATGCAGTCCCAACAATAGCTAAACGAAATTTCTTCATTATTTTAACGCTCCCTTTTCCAATATATTTTTTTGAGCCTTATTATTCATATAAAAATATTTACTTGCCTTAACATGATCATCAACTTCATAAAATTTCATTGCTAAAATTTCAGTGTATTCTTGAATACAATCCCATAATCTTTCTCTCTCAAAATAAGAAAGGCCTTTTAAAATTACATCTTCAATAATTGATATAGAAGAATTTCCATTGAGTTCTTTCAAAATTTTAAACCGATGTTGAAATTCTTTTTCGCCTAAATCAATACAAATATTTAAACCTTTTTCAACAATTGGATTCGCTAAATTATATTCTCCTAATTTGTAATGTTCACGTGCTTCTACAAACAAGGCTTTAAAATGTTCTGGGTAATTTTTTGTCACCTCAGATATATGGCGAATCGCTAATTCTGAAAGGTTTTGACTGGCATAAAGCCAAGCTAAATTATGTCGAACCATTAGCATATATTTTTTTTGATTTGCTTTTTGCAATACTTCCATAGCAGCATTAAAGTTCTCTTCCGCTAATTCATAGTGATCTATGTCTACGCAACATAGCCCAAAAGCATTTTCACATAACCCTACTTTTATTTCATAGCCTGGATATTTCAAAAATGCCGCTTTGGCTCTATTCAAGTAATCTATTGCATGAACTTGGTCATATTTTTGGTAATAAAAATTCCCCATTCGATAATTAAACTCCGCATGCTCTATCGGATCTGCAATATATTTCAATAACTTCTCAGCTTGTTCATACTGTTCTTTCGCTTCGTTATAATTTGAAATTAATGTACAATGAAATCCTTTAAAGAAGTGATAGTAATACGCTAGAAAGCCTTCTGTCGGAATTTCGAAAGATTCCACTTTATCAAAACTATCTTCTCTAACCCCAATCCAATCAACTAATGCATCGTATCTAAAGTTCAATAACGCATGATAAAGTAATACATCTTGATCCACTTCCAAACCACTAATCTTACTATCAATCTCCTCTTTCATTTCCGTAACTTGCTCTATTTGTTGCTGCAACATTACACGATACCAATCATCTAAAGAATGTTTCATTTGCTCCTTCGTTACTATATTCGTTCCCATACCTTCGCCTCTCCCTTGCCAAATTATAAATTTGGGATATTTATACAATTATCCAAATTGTATATTATCACCTCTTTTCTATGTATTGAAAAATAATTATCAGAAAATTTATAATTTAAAATCATTATACCAAATATTTCTATTTCAAAAATTTGAGAAACATTTGTCAGAAAATTTTATAGACCAAATAAAAAGCAAGCAATTTCAGCTATTCGCTAAAACTACTTGCTCTTCTACTTATTATATCTAAACAGCAACGTACATTTTTACTCTTTAATAAATTCCTTCGTACTTCTCACTGTATCAATTGGACGAACTAATTTTTCAATTTCTTCACGTTTTGTTTCTAGGAATGGAGGTAAAGATAATTTTTCTCCAAGTGTTTCGTATGGCTCATCTCCCATAAAACCAGGACCGTCTGTTGCGAATTCAAATAAAATTTGCGGTGCAACTCTTGCGTATAATGACTCGAAGAAGTGACGATTTACATAACCAGATGAAGGGAGACCAACGCTACCTATTCTTTCAATCCATTCTTCTAATACAGCGCGATCTTCTACACGGAATGCAGCATGGTGAACTGTACCAAAACCTTGTTGTGCTTCAGGAAGAACTGTATTATGTTCTACAATGACTGATGCACCGTTTCCACCTTCATTCACTTCAAATAAATAGAATTCTCCTTCTTGAGCAATCTCTTTAAATAATAGAACTTTTTCTAACACTTCTTTAAAGAAACTAAAGTTTGCGATACGAATAAATACAGGTCCTAAACCAGTAATTGCATATTCTAATGGCACTGGCCCGTTTTGCCATGGTGTACCTGATTCTACCCCTTTATCAACTTCATCCGAGATTAATTGATAGTGTTGATCATCAAAATCAACGAAAGAAAGAGTTTTCTTACCAAATTGCTCTTTAATTCCTGTATGTTCCACTTCAAGACGATCAAAGCGTTTCACCCAATATGATAATGCTGCATCAGTTGGAACGCGGAATGAAGTTTTTGAAATTTCATTTGTACCGTGTACTCCTTTTGGAACACCTGGGAAGTCAAAGAATGTCATATCTGTTCCGGCACTACCTTTATCATCTGCAAAGAATAAATGGTACGTTTGAATATCATCTTGGTTTACCGTTTTTTTAACTAAACGCATTCCTAAGACGTGAGTGAAAAATTCATAGTTCTTTTCTGCACTACTTGTAATTGCTGTAACGTGGTGAATTCCTTTTAATTGATTCATTTTATATTCCTCCAATGGTTTTTAATTGTATATTTTCTCTTCTATTATTTCTCTTCAATAGGTGCTAATTTCGCTTCAATTTCTGCTCGCTTTTCTTCTAAGAACGGTGGTAAATCAAGTTTTTCTCCTAAATGCTCTACATCTCCATCAACTGTAAATCCTGGTCCATCTGTCGCAATTTCAAATAGAATTCCGTTTGATTCGCGGAAGTATAAGCTTTTAAAGTAGAAACGGTCGATAATGCCTGAAGAATGGAAACCTTTTTGTATCACCTGTTCTTCCCAATAAGCTAGCTCTGCATCGTTTTTCACGCGGATTGCTAAATGGTGAATGCTACCGCGGCCCGGCTTTTCAGAAGGACCGTCCAAATATTTCACAACGATTTCCCCAAAGGCCTCTCCTTTAATAGACTGAAAAATTGCTTCTTCGTCATTTCGGCTAACCTCTGTATAACCAAACATCTCTGTAAGTGTACTCGCCATTTTATCAAGTCTACGCACTGTCATTTCCACAGCACCCATTCCTTGAATTTGATGCTTTGCAGGAACTTCTGATTTCTCCCACGTCTCCCAATGCTCCACTTTTTCTCCGTTTGAAACGAGTAGTACTAAGCGAAGACCTTCAGCATCCTCAAATTGCAAAGCAGGACGATTTGCATATGTTGTCATTTCACTATGTTTCACATCAAATTTCTCAAATCGTTCTTTCCAGTAATGTAAGCTTTCCTCGGAAGGGACGAGTAATCCAATTCGAGTAATTGCATTCGTACCACGATATGTTTTTCCTACTAAAGGAATTTCAAAAAATGATAGCTCCGTACCTGGGCTTCCTGTTTTATCTCCATAAAATAAGTGATACATTGACGGATCGTCTTGATTTACCGTCATTTTCACACGACGTAAACCAAGCACGTTTTTATAAAAGTGATTATTTTCATTTGCGTTTTTCGTAACCATTGAAATGTGATGATGCCCTTTAATTTCATACATCGGTCATTCCTCCGTTTCATTTTACTAGTCAAGTGACAACAAAAAAATAATATGCTTCTTAGCTTTTCAATTTATTCTCATTATGTTTTTATAACTTAGTCGTAGTGTTTACTAAATAAGCTGCATTGAATTCATTCATAAATTACTTTGTCTTGTAAACCGAAAGTAACTGAGTATATGTTTTTCAGGCGACTCATTTGCTTTCGTTACTATCACTTTACAACTCAAGTGATTAAAAAGCAAGTAAAATATCTCTAATTTGAGATATTTTTTTAGTTAAATAACATTTAGGGTGTAAAATCATTAATTTCTATGTGGGATAGCGTCACATCACTATCAAGCTAAAGACTCCAGGCTCCCCATGCCCCAAAACAAAAATTTTATCTCACCACAGTTGGTTGTTTATGAGAATTCAGTGTACTTTTGTCGTTTTGGAGAATAATGAAATTCTTAATCTGATGGCGATGAGGAGTTATATTATTTTTCTTCCTACCACAAATGAGAGATACTAACTCAGAGAAGATCTTCTGGTGCATAGCCTACTCGTTTTAAAATCACTTTCTTTCATATCAAAGTATTCTAATCCTACTACATCACCCGGCAACGTATCCGATGTAAATTGAACACGCTAAAAAGCCCCATCAATACTTTTCGCAAGAGTTTTGGCTAATGTTGTTTTCCCTGTTCCTGGTACGTCTTCTAATAAAACATGTCCATTTGCAACTAATGCAATCATCGCTAAATCAATTACTCCTTCCTTTCCTACAATAACCTTTGAAACGTTTTCTTTAATTTTTTCTAATATGTTCATATTCCTTAGCTCCTTTATCTTATTTGATTTTTCTGATATTTTATCACAATAAACATTTCCCATAAACTAGAAAATATAGATTTTGTTAGTGCTATCCCTTATTTTGAAGGGCTGTTCTTTTAAGATCTAATAACTAACGTTCTTGGACTAAAAACACGCGAGGTTCTTGGTTTGAGGACATTATAAAATCCATAAGTTGATGGATGTAGGATATCGCCAGCATTTTTGAAAAAACACGCTAAGAGTATGCAAGTACAGTTTTTCAGCTAATTCAGCAACAAACGAGGACTCTAAAGCCGCTCCAGGATAGGAATGTATTAAAAAATGCATAGATCCATAAAACAAAAAAAAGGAAGTTCCCTTGTGAGAATAGGGGTTCCTCCTTGTCCTTGCTACCGATAATAAGACGTTATGTTAACCTTACATGAATATCATATACAACCAAAATTATACAACATATCACTTTCTCTAAATGGTACAATTAGGAAAAAGGGGAGGGAAGTATGAAAAATAAAATACCTCTAATAACATTCATTTTAGCTGCTTTATTTGTAGCTGGAGGTTTTGCGTTCTTCTACTGGATCAAAATATTCCCATTCAACTAAAGAGACCTAACTACCGATAACACTGATTATATGAACGAAAAGCCCCTTGAGAAAATCTGAAGGGGCTTTTCTAGGTTTCTAGATAGATTGACTCCTCATAATGAGACGTTATGTTAACCCCATATGTATAGAATATACAGTTAACTAAAAATGAAAAGTTTACATTTTTTATTGTTTCTTATAAGTGGATTATTTGCATTCCTGTTTATATAATTTAAACGAATAAATAGCTCCAATAAAGAATACAAAAGCTTCAAATAATATAAAGATTTGACGGAAATTCTCAATATCTTTACCAACTAAAGAAATAAATATAGCATTCATTAGAATCTGAATAGTAAACATACGAGAAGTAATTTTTAAATAAATAGCATTTGTTCTTTCATATGGTTTACCAATTTTTTTGTAAATAATAATAAGTGCAATTACTGAACCCAAAAATAGAAGTGCTGTAAGTCCTACAACGATATTGAAATTGCCTGTACTTTCTAACATCCATTTATTTAATAGATCAATCATTATTATCTTCCTTTCCTACATAAGAGAATATTTCGTTCTTCTTTTTCACTATAATAAAAAAAGAAAAAGGAAAACATCGAACTTTCTTACAAACATTCGTGTATTCTTACAGTTTTGTCATTTTGTAAATGTATTCAGCGCCTTGCCTTTCACTATTTTCTTTGGAAAACATAGTGAATTACGAGAAAGAACGCTACAAGATCAAATTCCGAGAACGAGAATTACGTAAATAAGCTGCCCATATGGACAGCTTATTGTATTTTTTCTGAAATGCTGGCGGTACTCCGATCTAGTCGAGGAAAGGCACCTTAGGGTGTCTTTTTTATATAGGGATCCCTCCCACCTTTTAACAAAAATATATGCTAAACAAATTTCAACTCTTATTTTTAGGCCTATTGTACAGGCTGAAGCGATTCTAAGTATCTGCCATATTAAAGTTGATATGCTCCCATTCTAGTGGTGAGATATGTTTTAATCGTTCTTCGTTAACCCCAT
Organism: Bacillus cereus group sp. N31; assembly: GCF_016483245.1. Lineage (NCBI taxonomy): Bacteria > Bacillati > Bacillota > Bacilli > Caryophanales > Bacillaceae > Bacillus > Bacillus cereus group sp. N31. The sequence goes on from NZ_JAEHCH010000005.1 coordinate 51,772, forward strand.
GCGTACTTCTTAACTATTTCATTTAATTTTTAATACAAAAACAGCCTCACTAAGCTTTTAACGCTTAATGAGGCCATTCTATTTACAATCTTAATTATGGAACGTCGGTTTATAGAACGAACGATTATCAAGTGCGAAGACACGCTCTGTGTATTCGCCTGGTTTTGTACGTCCTAATGCACGGTCCATCATGTTCATTTTTGCATCTAAGTTGTCGATGTAGTGCAGAATTTCTGCTTCTTTTACTAATGGTGGTTTTGGGCTACCCCATTCTGCTTTTCCGTGGTGAGAAAGGACGATGTGCTGCAAGATTAATACTTCTTCTGCATCGATTTGTAGCTCGTCTGCTGCTTTCCCAATTTCGTTCACCATGATAGAAATGTGGCCTAGTAAATTTCCTTCTAACGTATACGTTGTAGAAATTGGACCAGATAGCTCAATTACTTTACCAAGATCATGTAAAATAACGCCTGCATATAGTAAGTCTTTATCTAACGATGGGTATAGAGCCGAGATAGCTTTCGCTAAATCTAGCATCGATACAACGTGATAAGCTAGTCCAGATACGAACTCGTGATGATTTTTCGTCGCTGCTGGATATTCTAAAAACTCATTTTGATGCTTATTTAATAAATGTCTTGTTAGACGCTGAATGTTCGGGTTTCTCATTTCAAATATGTATTGCGTAATTTTCTCAACCATATCTTCTTTTTTCACTGGTGCTTTTTCTACGAAGTCCGAGATATCTGTTACTTCATTTTCATTCGCAACTCGAATTTGTTTCACACGTAATTGAATACGTCCTTTGTAGTTTAAAATATCTCCAGCTACTTTAACGATTGTTTCTGCTACATATTGTTTCTCAACTTCCGGTGATACATCCCATAGCTTCGCTTCAATATCTCCACTTGGATCTTGTAAAATTACTGTTAAAAACGGCTTTCCATTACTTGCGAGACCTTTTGTCGCTGTTTTAATTAACAAGAAAACATCGACTTGTTCACCAACTTCATATTCTGCAATTTTCTTTTTCATTCGAATTCCTCCACCAAATCAGTTACTTTTAGTATAGCACACTACAACTCATTTTCTTTACGCTTATGCGTTAATTTTATAATCTGTTCTTCTGTGAAATACGTTAACAAATGCGCATGACATGTAAAGAAGATGACTTGTCTATCTTTCGCAATTTCCTTTATTAGTTCAATCGTTCGATTCGTCCTTACCGCATCAAAATGCACGAAACTATCATCAATAATAAATGGATAATCATGCTCAAATGTTTTCGCTAATGCAAATCGTAACGATAAATACAATTGCTCCGCTGTCGCTTGGCTTAGTTCATGACTGTAAAAACGTATACCGTCGTTACGTTCAACAATGAACGGCTCCGCCTCTGACGGTGAAAAGATTTTACTATAGCGCCCGCCCGTTAAATAGACGAAATACTCTTCTGATTTTTGTAAAATACGAGGCAAATGTACCTCATGATAGTATTGCTTCGTTTTCGTTAACACCGTCTTTGCTGCCGCATAAGCAGCCCACTTTTTCACTTGTTCGCGCACTTGCGCTTTTTTCATTTCCCATTCATGCATTAAATCACCGTACGTACTGCCTTCTTCTAAATTCTCAATTTCCATACGATGTTTCGCAATGCGCTCTGTCAGTTCTTTCTCTTTTGCAAGACAGTTTCGCACGACTGTCATTTCTCGCTTTAATTTTTCCTCATAACCTTCAGCTTCATAATGTTCAGCTAATGACAAACTCGTTAAACGCTGCTCTAAAAGCTCAATTTGCGGTAATAAACGCCCCACTTGTTTCTCTGCATCTTCACATTTCTCTGCCAGTTTACCTGCTTCTAAAAACATCTCTTCATCTGTAGCCTCTGCAATATGCCACAAACTATCTCGTTCTACTAGTAGCTGTTTCAATTGCCCTTGCATGAACTCATATTCTTCTTGCCATTCCGTCAACTTCTCTTTTAGTTGCTTACAAGTCTGGCGCTTTTCTTTCTCATTTTGCATACGACTTTGTGCCTCGTGCAGCTTATTATACTCCGCGCTACCGATAACAGTTTCTAGTTTATGTTCAAAGTGCGAAATCATTTCATATAATGAAGATTTCCGCGTGCTTTGTTTCTCTACTTCACGATACAGTTGCTGCATTTTTTCAATCCGCTCAAATGCCGGCAATATGTGTGCATACGTATAAAATTCAGGGAACATATAGCGCGTTTTATACGCATCGACTTGTTCTCCTGCGCGGAACGTTTCTCTCTCCCATTCCTCATACGATGAAACGACTTTATCATAAGCTCGTTCCATTTGCTGTAACTTATATGACTCGCGCTCAAATAGCTTACGGATCTCTTCATCTTTTTCTAATTGATAGCGAACGGACATCGCTTCTTCACTTTGTCTTCCGCCAGCACTTTGCTGAAGAGTAAGAAGTTCTTCTTGTAATCCACTTGACGGATCTTTATATAAAACAAGGGCGAGAACAATCCCTACAAAAACAATGACACTAATAAATAAAAGCTGGCGGTTATCTATAAATAAGCTCGTGAATAAAACACCTGTGTTAATAAGAAGTAACAGAAGACAAACTCTTTGCCACTGCTTTTTCTTTTGCGTAGCCGCTCCTACTTTTTCCTCATACTTACGCTTCATTCTATCCGCACCCATACCGATAAACGCCGCGTCTTGGAACGATTTTTCTTTCTCAGCTAATGTAGCACGCTCTTCATCAGCTAACAGTTGTTTCTTAATCTGTCTTATATTTTCTTCTTGTTCTTCTAACTGCTCTTGCGCTACTTTGAAGCGATCATCGAGCTGTGCTTTTTGCGTTTCTAATTCGCGCGCTTTTTGCACTGTTTGTGTAATTAGCTCTTTCGTTGCCAAACTCATATCAAACGAAAGAACTGTTTCTTTTTCAAAAGTAGCACCAATTTGTTGCTCTAATTCTGCCATTTCTTCTTTTATATTCGCAATATTCCCCGTCATATCTCGCATTTCTTGGCGTGCATTTTCATACGACATATGCTGCATGCGAAGTTCTTCTACGTAACTTTCTTTTTGTAAAAATTCTTCATCTATTTGAATCGAATCAATTTCCGATTGCACCGTCTCTATTTTTTTATGGAGCGAATCAACTTGTAATTGAAGCGGCTCCATCTTCGCCTTTATCGCTTCATAGCGCGCCGTTCCGTTTACAGGAAATTGCCTTTTTTCATATTCTAACACTTTCTCATGCGCATGCTTTTCAATAACGAGAGGCTCAAGCGCTGCTAATATTTCATAATCTTGCTTTCGCTTTTCCGCGTTCTCCTTCTCCGCACGAACAGAGGCAAGCTTCTCTTCATCCTCTTTTAACTGCTCGACCTGTTTTTCATACGTGCCAATTTTCCCTTGCCACTCTTTCATCTTCTCTTCAAGCTTCTTCATCTCTTGCAGTGACATATTAATCTCTGGCTTACGACCACTCGGCTTAAAGCGCTGATCCATTTCTTTCTCTAGCTTTTTATCGAGCTGTAATAACGCATCGCTTCCAACTGCGCTTGCCGAAAATAAATAATTTCCGATATCCGCTTCACCAAGCTGATGAATATTTTGCAACCCATGCATATCAAAAGAAAAAACAGATTCAAATAAACTTTCATTCATCCCGTTTAATATATCGTGTAAAATTTCCTCGCCGCCCGTTTTTCCATCTTCAAAATAAACGGTCACCTCACCAGCTGCCGTCTTTGGTAATCGTTCAATTTTCAAACGGCCGTACTTCTCTGTTTGTACAGTAACTGCACCACCATACTTCCCGCCTTCTTTCGGCTCATAACGGCGCTGTCCTCTCATCGGAAAACCGAACAGAATACTTTTCATAAATGAGCGAATTGTCGATTTCCCCGCTTCATTTTCACCGTACAACACTGTCAGCATCGACAGATCCATTTCCACATTTTCTAATTTTCCGTATCCATAAATATGGAGTTTTTCCATTCTCATTTCTTATCCCTCTCTTGCTGGAATAATTGTTCTAAAATAATATTTTCCGCTTCCTTTTGAATCTCTTTCTTCTCTTCTTCTGTAAAAGCTTCAATACTATTACGCGCTACAGGAGATGTCCAAATGGTGCGCAACACGCCGTCCATATTTGTGAAAGCTTCTAACTCTTTCAGTACACTACCGACAAAATGATTTTCTTCTTTCAAACGCTCTATTTCTGCAAAAGAAACCGTCTCATTTTTCCACTTCATCGCATATACGAAATCTTTTCGCTCTTCTCCAGATGCTAAAATATGAAAAATCTCTTCCACGCGCTTTTCGTCACGCAAATAAGGAGAAAGCGGCCCTTGTCCTGTAAATACGACAGTTAGTAGCGTCCCTCCCTCTTCTCTTCGGCACTCATTCATCGCAGTAGATATGCTCGTCATAATTTCATCAACAGTTTCAAGTCCATCAATATTCACTTCTATTTCATCCCATACAACATCTGCCGTATGGAAAAATGAGCAATGCGTTCCTTGTTTCGTAAGTTCAATAAGGTACGCACCCTTTTCCCCTGTCTCTTTACGATGACGCCCTTGTATGTTACCTGAATAAATAATGTACGGCTCTTCTGATAAAATTTCACGTTTATGTATATGGCCAAGAGCCCAATAGTCAAACTGCTTTTCTTTCAGCTCACGAATTTGAAACGGTGCGTAGCGATTATGCTCTGCATCTCCTTCCACACTTCCGTGAAGCATGCCAATATGAAAAGGCGCATCACTCATTTTCGTAAACTGCGCTGTCATATTATCCGTTACTGCTTGCTGCAAATAACTAAATCCGTAAATAGAAGCTAACAGTTCACCATTTTTATAAAATGATTTCTCTTCTACATAAGGCTCCGTAAACACATGAACATTTTCTGGAAACTCAATTGCAGCCCAGCTCCCCCCTAAATGGTCATGGTTACCATGAATAATAAAAACAGGGATATCGTACTGCGAAAGTCTCTTCATTTGCTCACGCACAAACACTTGCGCCCGCAAACTTCGCGTCTCCGCATCATACAAATCCCCGGCTAGTAATACGAAATCAACGCGCTCTTGAATCGCTTTATCAATAATACGTTCGAACGATTCAAACGTACTTTGCTTCATTCTCTCCCAAACAGACTGCGGTACATTCATTTCCATCCCTTTAAACGGACTATCCAAATGCAAATCAGCCGCATGTATAAACTTCACTTGTTTCACAAATAACGATCCTTTCTATATTTCAAAAGTTTCATTTTATCCTGTACTAACGGGCAATAGGCAAAGAAGGCAATCTGAAAGTTAACTGCCCTTAAATACCCGATTGGTTCCACTAATAATAAGCAGGGGATGAAAAACTCCCCTGCTTATTAAAGTGTCACTTTATTGTAACATGCAATGTCATATATTTCTTTGCATATTCTAGTGATTTATGCCAAAATAGTTATAAGATTCTGATTTTAATTTTTGGAGGGAATTTTCATGGGAGTATACGTTCTAACAGTCTTTGAAAAAGATGGTTCAAAAGCATTGGACGAATCATTTGAGGCGGCAACTGAAAAAGAAGCGAAAGCAAAAGGTGAATCTATTTTACAAGAAAAAGGATTGCACGAAAAAACACATCGCTGCACATCTTCTGCAGGTAAGCTCGTTTTATTCCAGCGCTAAAAAAAGAAGCGTCATCCGCTTCTTTTTCACTCTACTATATCTTCGTCGCACCACGTAAACTCCACATCTAGAATGCGATTACCGATACGTACGCGTTTATTCCATTTACCTGTTTGGATCTGATGTTGCAATTCTGCCTTCATCTTTTCCGTCCAGTTATGAATCGTTTCACTACCGTCGTACGGATATATGCCCGGAAACTCTTCCTGCAGAAGGTGTAAGCTCTCTGCATCAAAATGAAAATGGAAGAAGTAGTTTGCTGTAAGCGATGGTTCTTGTAAACGTAAAAAATGATCATCAATTTGCTTTCTATTTCTATAGAAAGTAAAGATATTCACTTTACCGCTCGTAATTTGGTCAATTTGAATTTCGTGCTTCTCTATAATCACGTCTTGCCCACCTCGTTATATACTACCTTTAGTATATATGTCTTTTGCAACAAAGTTAACCATTTTCGCACGAAATTCATTTCCTTCATTATATTACCTGTACCTCCAAGTACAATCAGAACAAATAAAACAAAGTTGAAGGGGAGCGATCACATGTATTTCGGAAGCAAAGGTTGGTATGTAAAAGAACTTAAAAAATTAGGTATCCGTACTTATGAAGGTAAAAAACTAGAATCTTATCGTACGCATATTTTATCTAGTTTACTTGAGAGAATGAAGAAGGCTTCGGCTTAATAGACAAATAGAAGAAGCTACTTTAAAAGTAGCTTCTTCTATTTGAAAAATCGCTTATCCTTTGTACCAATCATAGCCTAAACGAACAACATTAGCCTCCATATAAGACAATGAATTTTCTCTAGGAAACGTCTCGTAGTTCACAAAATTATTCATCCCAAACCTATCCTTATGTAACCACGTTGCGTCACATTCATCACAAACATATACAACTTTATCAATGTCTTTTATTTCAACTTTACAAACGAGACCATTCCCATCACATCTTGGACAAACAACTTTACCTTTAAATAGCTCCATCTATAATTCCCCCATTACAAACTTTTAAAGCTCTCATTATATAATAGAATTTAAAATTGTTCTTTTTAGGCCATATATTTTATTTTGCGATTATTTTTTGTTTTTTTCTTGAATCTTCTCTACTTCATTTTTTATATCCTCTGATATAGCCACATCAATATTCCCTTTATATTTCTTGTATTCTTGGAATAACATGTTTGCATTTTGATTAAACGTTATCAGAGTTCCACTAGGAGATTCTGTTTGTTCCTTTAAAGATGTAACAATTCCATACATCTTCTTGTATTCATCATAAAGTTCTTTGTACTTATTTGGATTTTCTTTCGCAGCTTCAGATACCTTTTTTAATTGCCCTTCCATATCACTATATATTACAGAAGATTGAGCCACCATTGAATTTAGAGATTTTTTCTTAGCATTTAAAGCTATGTTAAAATTTCGGCGGTCATCAATAGCTTTAGACCAGGACTCTGAATATTGCGGTAAAACAAAATCAGCAACAAATCCCATTAATTCAATATTATTATAAAATTCCGCTGCGGCTTGAACATAGCTAGCTTCACGTTTCTTCTTTTCCTCTGCTTCTTTGGCATTTTTTTGTAATACATTCATACTCACAAGGGCTATCATGATCACAACAATCCCTAAAATTCCCCAGATTATCTTTTTATTCATGCTGACTCCCCCATTTATATATAATCTTTAAATTATATTGGTAAAAACAAAATAAAAGCACTCGTTCGGGTGCCTTTAACTTTAGTTTTTATTGGGCTAATTCTTCATGTTTACTCCCTCTTTAAAATTTCTATTCCCTTTTATATATGTAACAAAATAAGTAGCCAAGCTAAAAATGCTATAATACATTTGACTACATTAAGGAGGAACCATTATTTTGCGCGGAACATGCATTCAATTTCATAAGTTTGGTAACCCAAAAGATGTATTACAAGTTGAATATAAAAATATAGAACCATTAAAAGATAATGAAGTGCTAGTTCGTATATTAGTTAGACCGATTAATCCATCTGACTTAATTCCTGTAACTGGAGCGTATGCCCATAGAATTCCTTTACCTAACATACCTGGTTATGAAGGTGTTGGTATTGTTGAAGATGTTGGTGCGAGTGTTTCTAGAGACCTTATCGGTAAACGCGTGCTACCTTTACGCGGGGAAGGTACTTGGCAAGAATATGTGAAGACATCAGCTGATTTTGTAGTCCTTATTCCCGATTCAATTGATGATTTTACAGCTGCACAAATGTACATCAACCCATTAACAGCTTGGGTTACGTGTACAGAAACGCTAAACTTAAAACGAGATAACGTTTTATTAGTAAACGCTTGTGGATCCGCTATAGGTCATCTTTTTGCACAGTTATCACAAATTTTAAACTTTCGACTCATTGCAGTGACTAGAAATAGTAAACATACAGAGAAATTACTTCAGCTCGGTGCTGAATATGTAATAGATACTTCCACTGTTCCGCTTTATGAAACCGTTATGGAGTTAACGAACGGGATAGGCGCAGATGCTGCGATTGATTCTATTGGAGGATTCGATGGAAATGAATTAGCATTTTGTGTACGTCCAAATGGACACTTTTTAACTATCGGTCTTCTATCCGGCGTACAAGTAAACTGGGCCGAAATTGTTACGAAAGCAAAGGTGCATGCTAACATATTTCATTTACGACATTGGAATACAGACGTGTCACCGTATAAATGGCAAGAAACGTTTCGTCACTTAATTCGTTTAGTTGAGGATAAAAAATTACGTTTTATGACAGTACATTCTACGTATGACTTAGCGGATGTGAAAACTGCGGTTGATGTTGTGCAGTCTGCTGAGAAAGCAAAAGGAAAAGTATTTTTGACGAGTTATTAAATGCGGTTGAAGAATTCATTTTGATTGATTTTTTTCAAAATGGATTTTTTTATGCCTTATAAATCTGATTTTAGTATTCCGCTTCAACCACCTAAAAAATAACATTGTCAACAGAACTTAAATTGGTTATTATAAAAGCGAATATAACAGGAGATGAGCAGATGAATATAAATGAAAAGAAATCTTTTTCAAAAGTTTCTCGACGAAAATTAGTCGATGAAGTGTTGGAACGTCTACAAGAAAAAATCTTTTCTGGCGAGTACGAAGTTGGTGATCGCCTCCCTACAGAGCCCCAATTAATGGAAAAGTTAGGTGTAGGGCGTTCGACGCTGCGAGAAAGCATAAAGATATTAGTACATGCTGGTATCTTAGAAGTTCGACAAGGACAAGGTACTCGTATTGTCTCACTAAATACTACGCAAGATTCATTTGAAAAACGATTGCAGGCAGCAAATATTAATCATGTGTATGAAGCACGAAATATGTTAGATAAAGAAGTAGCTATGTTAGCGGCACAGCGCCGAAGCGAAGAGGATCTTTTATACTTAAAAGGACATTTGGATAAAAGAAGAAATGCCCTTCGAGAAGGAAATTATGTAGCTTACATAGATGCAGACATTCAGTTTCATTTAGCAATTGCAACGGCGAGCAAAAACGAAGTTCTACTTGATTTATATCAATCTTTCGTGCCTGCCCTTCGTCATATTTTAAGCCAATTAATATTAAATACAGCTGACTATGAAGATAACTCTGAAATTCATGAAAAATTATTCCAAGCTATATTAAAACAAAATGCCGAAGAGGCTCGAACATACGTTGTTCAAAATTTGGAGCTGAAATAAGCTCCTTATATATTACACTTAAACATCAGATGATATACTCAATAACATCTGATGTTTAAGAGAGGAGAAAATGAAATTGAAACATCAAGAACGAACTTATTTGTATATACTAGCACTATTTTTTACTTCTATTAATTTACGTATCGGAATTACATCTATTTCACCTTTATTAGAAACAATCCGACAAGACTTAAATATAAGCAATTTTTCCGTTAGTTTTTTAACAGCCATTCCTGTTTTTTGTATGGGGACATTCGCCTTACTAACCGGGAAGGTAATTAAAAAATATGGGGCAGAAAAAGCAATTATGGCTTGTCTTATTTTAATTGGCTTTGCAACATGTATGAGAGCTTTTACTTCTTCCATTCTCACCTTATTCACAAGCGCTTTATTTATCGGCATTGGAATTGCACTTGCAGGGCCGTTACTATCAGGTTTTATTAAGGAAAAATTCCCTACGAAAATCGGCTTAATGATTGGAATATATTCAGTAGGTATGGGAACTGGCGCTTCTTTAAGCGCAGGATTAACGCTTCCTTTACAACATGTATTAAAAGGATCTTGGAATATGGCACTCGCTTTTTGGGGTGTACTTACTATTATCGCTATTATATTTTGGTATCCGGTTATGAAACGAAAAAAGAATACGAGCATACAAAATAAAAAGAATAATAATTTACCTTTAAGAAATAAAAAAGCATGGTTGTTCACAATCTTTTTCGGCCTACAATCAGGAATCTTTTATTCCATTACGACTTGGCTAGCACCAGCAAATCAAAGTATGGGTGTCAGTAGCGGACAGGCTGGTACTCTAATAACTGTATTTACAGTTATTCAAATGATATGCAGCTTTTTAATTCCAACATTAGCCGATATTTATAAAAACAGACCACTTTGGTTATTAGGGAGTATATGCTTTGTACTCGCAGGTTTATCGCTTATGATTTACCCACTAACTACACCATGGATCCCTTCTATTTTATTAGGTATCGGGCTCGGCGGCGTATTTCCACTCGCTCTCATGCTACCACTATACGAAACAAAAACTTCCGAAGATGCGAGTGCATGGACTGCTATGATGCAGTCAGGAGGATACATTATGGGCGGATTCATTCCTGTCTTAGCAGGAATCGCTCGTGACTATTTTAATAGTTATACGCAAATTTTTATTATAATGGCACTTCTAAGCTTAGTTTTGTTCATTTTAACTTTAGTCATGAACAAAAGAAAGATAGAAGCGAAAATAGCTTAAATGAAAAGAATGGGCTTTTTCCTAAAGGATCCAGCTCATTCCTTTACTTCTACAAATTGAAAACAAAAAAATCCCCTCAAAGCATAAGCTTCGAGGGGGAGCCTGTTTTTTATTTACTTATATACGTACAGCTGTACCACTGACAGCAACCATTAACATTCCATCACGAACAACTTCATAATCTACGTCAATACCAACGATAGCGTTCGCACCTTTTTGTTTTGCAAGTTCTTTCATTTCATCCATTGCGATATCACGAGCTTCTTTTAGCTTGCTTTCGTAAGAACCAGCACGACCACCGACAACATCACGAACAGAAGCGAATAAGTCGCGGACAATATTTGCACCCATAATAGCTTCACCATTTACAATATCGATATACTCAATAATTTCTTTACCTTGAATTCCAGACGTTGTTGTTACAATCATGACTGACACTCTCCTAATAAATTGTAGTTTTAATTGGCTTTCTTATGTCTTTATTATGACATGGAACAAACAACTAATCTATTGAATTACCTTACAGGAATGTGACAGTTTTGTAAGAATAAAGTGACTATTATGTTCAATAAAGCGCTTTAACATTAGGATACATAAACGATTCTTTATTTTCTTTCCAGTCCTTTTCTACTTCTTTGAAAGTTGGTCGTCCTAATTCTTCATTGTTCTCATGTTTACGAAACCATTTCTTCACATACTGGTCTCCATTTTTATTTTGAACTGTACAAAGGAAACAATTACTGCTATCCTTTAATATTTTTACAATCACGAAACGACACCCTTCCCTTTTAAATAACAGAATAGAACTTGATCTTTTACTATAAGCCCTTCCTCTCTTATAGTCATACGACTCCTCGGCCGCGCCAAAGTTGTAAGATCAAAAAACGATATTCACTTTGTTTACATTTTTCATCATTTTATTTAAAGAAATCAGAGTTATAAGCATTATGCTTATCAAATATTTTATAGATTTCTAACTTATCATCTAATTTTGCATCTACTAAAATTAATATATTGCCATCGTAAATATATTCTTCATACTTTTTAGCATGTTCTTCTGGAATTCCTAATCCTATAAATGCTCCTATTAAACTTCCAGCTCCACCGCCAATACCGGCTCCTCCAATAGCTGCTGCGATCGGTCCTACTGCTACGATTGGACCCATTCCAGAAACGGCAAGTATACCAAGACCTGTTAATAAACCACCGAGTCCGCCTGCTACACCTCCTGCTACAAGCCCTGTCGCTGAAAAGATATCCGCTTTATGTGCAGTTTCATGATTTACTTTTTCACCTGATTTTTCTTCAAGGTGTTCAATTTCCTTTTGATCTTTTGCAATAGCTGAAATGTTATCTGCTGAGTATCCTTTATCATTTAATTCATTAATAACGAGTGCCGCATCATCAATTGTTCTAAAAACACCTACTATTTTTCTATCTACATTCATAACTATTAACCTCCTAAAGTTTTATATAATGTATCTTTATTTTTCTTCATTTCTGTATACACTAACCTTCTTATTAACATAACCATTTACGAAAAAAGCGAATAGTAAAAGCACTACAAGTGAACTACTTAACAAGTAAATTAAATCAAATGTAATATCAACCATCATTTCATTCATGTATATCAGGCTCCTTTTTATTTAAAAATAAAAGTATATTTTGATAGACTAATCTACTAAACATAGACATCTTACAATTCATCTTCTGTCAATCTCTTTGTAGTATATGTATACCCTTCCTAACCTTTTCTAAACGTAAAAAACTATACTTATATTTTTTCTTATTTATATGTTTAACATTTTTTAAAACGGGTATGTTTATATTGTTATGCTTACTATATGGAAAGGAATATTACGATGAACGCCATTCACTCTACTACTATTTCTTATAATGAAACGCCTACAATAACTCAGATTCATCATTTTTACGCTTTAATGACAACATTTCAAACGAACTTGTTTATAAGTAAACACGGAACACTTACTTCTATTAAAAACTTAAGCACATTAGTATCCTTTTTCCTTACGGTAAAAAAGAGAGAGCTTGTATTATTTATTTTTGAAGGAATAGATGCAAAAAGAGCTTTAAGAACACTCTTTCCTTCTTAGAATTTTTGTTATCCTCTATTCCCTCGTTTACTACCTTTCATATATATTTTTATTTCAAAATGATTTCCTCTATTAAAAAAGAACCCCCTAATACAATAGGGGGATTTCTAGTTTGGCCTTATGAAAACTGATATAATATATATTACGTTTTTCATTCTTTACAATAGGAAACTTTTAATACTCTTGAAGGTAGGAATTTTTAATGAACTCGAAAGCAAAATTTAGTATTCGCTACAAAATTATGGCTGGTTATTTAGTTATCATTTTGTTCTTACTTGTTTCTTTCATTATGTTAAACAATGAGATTTCTAGCTTACAAAAATCTCGTAATTTTATTATTGATCACGATTTTAAAGTTCTTAATTTAACGAATCAAGTGGAGAAAGAATTGCTAACAATTGAAAATAAGGCGAAAGGGTTTATCATTTCTAATAACCCAAATTACGTGCAATCCCTTAACTCCGCGGAAAAAGATTACGAAAAACATTATCAAGATCTTTTTGCTCTATTAGAGGATAACCCCTCTCAGCAAGAAAAATTAAAACAGATTAACGAAAACATTACTAGTTGGATTAATAAAGAGATTCACCCACTTATTACAAATAATAATAGTAATAATGTACAAACAATCGACACGACTCAAATTCAGTCATTACAGTCGCAGCTAACTAACTTCCGGAGCACTGAGGAGCAACTAACGAAAAAAAGAGCTGCACAATTAGATATTGAAAATAATAAATTAGAGATTTGGTTATACAGTTTATTGTTCTTACTTTCTTTTATTTCCATTATCGTTTCACTCTATATTTCGAATTCCATTACAAAAACGATTAAAAATGTAATTCAAGCTATTAAATCAATTTCTTCCAAAGAAAAAATTACGGAAAGAATTCATGTAAACACACATGATGAAATAAAAGATCTTGCTCATACAACAAATCACCTACTAGACGAAATATCAAAAAGAGAGTGGTTACAAACAGAGCTTGCAGAATTAATTTTAATGTATCAAGGTGTATCTTCTATCGAGATGTTAGGCAACAAAATTTTGAGTGGAATTATACAAAAAACGCAAACTTCTTGCGGTGCATTTTATGTACGTGAAGAATATGAAGAAACTGTCTACTATGTGAAAAAAGCTTCTTTCGCCGATCAAGGTGCTGATATTGGAAAACAATCTATTAAAATGGGTGAAGGTTTCATTGGACAGTCTGCCTTAGAAAAGAAAAGTTTTATTCTCAGGGACATACCCGAAGAGTTTCGTTATGTCACTAGCGGAGTATTAGAAATACATCCTAAAAATCTACTAGTCATCCCTATCTTATTTGAGGATGAAGTGATTGCAGTAATGGAGTTAGTAAGTGTAACTGAGATTTCAGACTTACATCAAGATTTAATTCAACAAACTATTGATAATCTAGGTTTAACAATCCATAGCATTATAGGACGTATGCGAATTCAAACTCTTTTACATGAATCACAAGTAATGACAGAAGAGTTACAAGTTCAATCAGAAGAATTACAAACGCAAGCTGAAGAACTACAAATGCAAGCTGAAGAATTACGAACAACGAATGAACAATTAGAGTCTAGAACTGAAGAAGCTGAACAAAAGACAGCTGACTTACAAATTACCAAATCAGAATTAGAAGAAAAAGCAAGCGAGTTGTTACGCAGCTCAAAATACAAATCTGAGTTCCTAGCAAATATGTCACATGAATTACGCACACCGTTAAATAGTATTTTACTATTATCTGAAATGTTAAGAGAAAATCATGATAATCATTTATCGGATGATGAAATTGAACTAGCAACTGTCATTCATTCATCAGGGAAAGACTTACTTACTTTAATTAATGACATACTAGATTTATCTAAAGTAGAAGCAGGCAAACTAGACATCATTTTTGAAGCAACGAACATAAGTGACATGGCAGCCAATATGCATCAAAACTTTTTACATATCGCTGCACAAAAAAATGTCGAATTTACTATTGAAGACAGTGACACCATTCCTCACCTGTTTTATACAGATGCAAAACGGATTGAACAAATTATTAAAAACTTATTATCCAATGCATTTAAATTCACAGAAAAAGGATCTGTCTCTTTACATTTCGATTCGATAGAAACAAGCAATTTAAGTCATGATATGCAGTCTATAAGTAAAGACTGGATTACAATTGCAGTAAAAGATACTGGTATTGGTATCGCTAAAGAACAGCATCAACTTATTTTCGAAGCCTTTCAACAGGCAGACGGCGCAACGATTCGGAAATATGGTGGTACAGGATTAGGTTTATCTATTTGTAAGGAGTTTGCTAGATTATTAGGTGGTTGGATTACGTTAGAGAGTAATGTAGGAGAAGGCAGTACTTTCACAGTATATATTCCTAACCTTCCAAATGGATTAAATGAAATCCAAGTATCCAATTTAGAAGTCGCAGCAACGATAGAAGATGTTATCCCTGCTGAAGTTGTTGAGGAAACTATCATTACTACCGAAACAAATAACGTCTTCCAAGAGAAAACCATTTTAATTGTCGATGATGATCATCGAAATATATTCGCGTTACAAAATGCATTAAAAAAACAAAATGCCAACATTATTACTGCCCAAAACGGCATAGAGTGTTTAGAAATACTAAAAAGCAATACAAATATTGACCTTATTTTAATGGATATTATGATGCCGAATATGGACGGTTATGAAACGATGGAAAATATCCGAATGAACTTAAGGTTACATGAAATACCTATTATCGCATTAACTGCTAAAGCAATGCCAAATGATAAGGAAAAATGTTTATCTGCTGGCGCTTCAGATTATATAAGTAAACCATTAAATCTACATCAACTCTATTCGGTAATGAGTGTATGGTTAATAAAATAAGTGAGGTTTAGTTGGAGTGGAAAATAAGTATTATAATTTTGATCCATCAGTAGATACGGATGAGCGCACGAACTTAGAAATTGAATTACTATTGGAAGCGGTATTTAAACTATCAGGATTTGATTTTCGCCAATATGCTCGCACATCTATTTATAGAAGGATTTGTAATCGAATGCAGCTCTCTAATATCCCAACCATTTCAAAATTAATTGAAAAAGTAATTCACGAGGAAGGGGTTTTAGAACAGTTATTAAATGACTTCTCGATTAATGTAACTGAGATGTTCCGTAACCCTGCCTTTTTTAAAGCGCTTAGAGAGCATGTTATTCCTGAATTAAAAAAGAATCCTGAAATTAGAATTTGGCATGCTGGATGCGCAACTGGTGAAGAAGTATTATCAATGTCCATCTTACTTCACGAAGAAGGATTAAGTGAAAAATCGGTTATTTACGCAACAGATATGAATACAAATGTGTTAGAAAAAGCAAAACAAGGCATCCTCCCCTTAAATAAAATGCAAACTTATACGAAAAACTATTTACAAGCTGGCGGTACACAAGCATTTTCTAACTATTATTCAACAGATAATCGTTTTGCTTATTTTAATCCATCACTTTTACAAAACATTATTTTCGCACAGCATAATTTAGTAACTGATCAATCTTTTAACGAATTTCATATTATACTTTGTCGTAACGTTTTAATTTACTTTACAAGTAAACTTCAAAATCAAGTACAGCAACTATTTTATGAAAGTTTAGGCCACAATGGATTCCTATGTTTGGGGAATAAAGAAACTCTTCGTTTTTCAAATATAATGCCGCATTATACCCAATTTAATCCTAGTGAACAAATTTATCAAAAAATACAATAAAAAAGCGTATGAAATCCTCTGTTTGGATTTCATACGCTTTTTATTTCGCATTCGTTTTTATCATAATGAGACACATATCATCTGATTGTGTTTTCTTCTGTTCTTCCTTATAAAACCCTTCTATCTCTTCTTCTAAATCTCCCCATTTTCTTTCTGTAAAAGCACGTAATTTCTCTTCAGACTCAAATTCATCATTTGCAATTGCTTCAAGAACACCATCTGTAAATAATACTATTTGAGCGTTCTTCTCAAAAGGTATAACTGTCTTTTCAACTTTTATTTCATCAAAAAATCCTACCGCACAACTCCCGCGATTTAGTTCCACTACATTCGCTTCATCAACTAGCACGTATCCAGAAGGATGTCCTGCATTTACATATTCAATTGTTCTCTTTTCTGTATCAACTACTAAGTATATCGCTGTAAAATAATAGGGAATATTATCATTGTCATTATGTAAAAGGGTCATATATTTATTTAATTCTTTAATGACGAGTTCTGGATCAATTAAACATTTAATCGTTTCGCGTAATACAGAAGAAATAAACATACAAACTAATGAAGCAGATATACCATGTCCCATCACATCTAATAATATAATACCGTAGCGATTTTCATCGATTTTGTACCAATAATACATATCTCCAGCTAGTTTGAATGACGGTAAGTAACTTGCTTCAATTTTTATATGATCTTCTCTTAATGGGCTACTTAATAAGTTTCTTTGTACTTGTGTAGCTAAATCTAGTTCATTCCGAAGATTTTCTTCTTGTTCTTTATGCCAATTTAATTCCGATTTCAAGCGTAATGCTACACGCATACGCGCTAATAGTTCAACTTTATTTATAGGTTTCGTAATATAATCCATTGCCCCCATATCAAGAGCTTCGGCTAATTTATTTGCATCCTCTAAAGCTGTAACAAAAATAATAGGGATATCTTTAAACTTCTCCTCTTTTTGTAATCGCCTACAAACTTCAAGTCCATCAATTTCAGGCATCATAATATCTAATAGTATTAAGTCAATTTCATTATGCCTGGAAGAATCTTTTCCAAACTGTATGTATTCGAAGAGCTCTTGTGCAGAATTGAGCGATACAAGATCATGATATCCGGCTTGTTTTAAAATTTTCTCAATTACAAATATGTTAACCGGATTATCATCAACAATTAAAATGGACACAAGTTATTTCCCCTTTTCTTATTTAAAATGTAAATCTATTATAATTTTCTATTTTTCTAGTATTACATACTCAGTTACAAAATGAAAATTTCGTACTCAAACATATTTATACAACAAAAGAACAAACCCCTAGAAATAGGAATTTGTTCTTTCACTCTATAAATTTCCACTTTTAATTTAACACCATTGCTTTATCATTTAAAAGACGATCTAATTCTTCCATATGATTTGTTTCATCTGCAATCATATCTTCTAGTTTTACAACTAACTCTGTCATATTTAATTTCGCTGCCTGTTCTTTTCTCGTTTCATAACGCTTAATTGTTTCATATTCTGATTGTCTAGCGGATTCTAACATTTCTCTAACATCTTCCACTTGTTTCACTGGTAAAGGGATCGTAGTAGGTGTACCACCTAGCGTCTTAATTTTCTCCGCTAAATATAGGGCATGTCCTTGTTCATCACTAATTTCAGATTCAAAGAAAGGTTTTAACACTTGTCTATATATACCAGAAACTGTAGCTGCATTATGGTTATACATAATAATCGCCGAGTATTCTCCTGCTAAATCTTCATTCAATCCTTCTATTAGTTCTTTCACATCGTGTGACATTTTAATATCTCCTCCTATACTTAATAACTACCCCTTTTCTCATATTTTAAACATCATTATTTTAAATTTTTATGTATCTAAAAACGCGGCTTGCTTCAATTTACTTATCGCTTGTCTTTTAATACGAGAAACGTGCATTTGTGAAATACCTAATCGTTCCCCTGTATCTTTTTGATTTAAATTTTCTCCAAATATATAATGAATAACACTCTTTTCTGTCTCATTTAATACGTTAAAAATATCCTCTAAAACGAGACGCCTTTCTGTCTGTTCATATCCTTGCTCTACTTCACCTACAGATTCAATTCTTGCTACCGAACTTCCATCAGATGAATTTTCAACTACATCATCTAAGGAAGATACTCGATAATTATTTTTCGCATCCATAATTTCTAGCACTTCCTCTTCGGATAGTCCTAAATGATCCGCAATCTCTATAATCTTCGGTGAACGTTGCAGGTGATCTGTTAGCTCCTCTATCGCAAGTTTAATCTTCCCGCCTAAATCTTTAATTCGCCTTGGAACATGAATACCCCAAGTTTTATCACGTAAATACTTCTTTATTTCACCTACTATCGTAGGTATTGCAAACGGCTCAAAAGCATTCCCTATCGAATAATCATACCTTCTTATTGCGCCTAAGAGCCCTAACATTCCTACTTGTATAATATCCTCATGCATAGGCCCGCCTTTTGAATAACGATATGCAATGGAATATACGAGATTTTTATAGTGATTAACTAATCTTTCTTGCGCTTCATCACATTGGTTTTGTTGGAATTCTGCAATTAGTTTAATAACATCTTCTTTAGTAAGAGTTGTAGGTTGAGATTGGATTTCCATCATTCTCCACCTGCTCTCTTTGTATATATTTTGTCATTAAAACTGTCATGCCCTCATCATGCATGATTTGTATATCATCCATTAACGTATTGATTAAATATAAACCTAAACCATTTTCCGGTAAATGTTCTACTGGTTTACTAATATCATACGGACCAACTTTCCTTTTTAAACTGCTAAAATCAAAGCTAACCCCATTATCAGCAACCATAATTTCTAATCGATCTTCATATAGACCAAAGACAATTGTAATTTCTCCAACATCTTCTTTGTATGCATGTTGTACAATGTTTGTACATGCTTCACTAATAGCAATTTTCATATCTTCTATATCGTCATAAGCAAAGCCCATTCGGTTCGCAACACCAGCCATCGTTAAACGAATAATAGCCACATATTCTGCCTTTGCAGGAATTTTCATTTCTATCTTTTCAAATCTCTCCATCATCCCTAGTCACCTTCTTTCTACTTTTTCAAAATCGGAATTCAAATTTAATATTTCTGTTAACCCTGTAATATCGAATAATCTTTTTAGTCTTTTAGATACACCGATAAACTCTAGTTTTCCATCATTTTTCTTAACTGCTTTTAATAGCGCTATAAAAACTCCTAAACCTGTACTATCCATGTAATCTACCTTATTAAAATCTACTACGATATAAACCTCTTTCTCGCTTGCAATAGGCATAATCTTATTTTTTAAATCTGATGCCGTATATGCATCAAT
This sequence comes from Bacillus cereus group sp. N31, assembly GCF_016483245.1. NCBI lineage: Bacteria > Bacillati > Bacillota > Bacilli > Caryophanales > Bacillaceae > Bacillus > Bacillus cereus group sp. N31. The sequence continues at coordinate 71,667 of NZ_JAEHCH010000005.1, forward strand.
TTCACCATTAAGTTGTACCGTATAACCTACATCATTTTGTAAAATATTTATTGCCAAATTCATCATTTCCGCCCCCTTATCTCAAACTACTACTATGTTAATTACCCATAAAAATTAATTTTAAACATATTTTTTTATTTTCATTATAAATAAATTTCCCACACCTTTCTCGGCTTAACACTTAAAAAATACTACCGAATGTTTAAACCTTATAAATTTGTGTATGTATAATGTATAAACATTATTTTTAGGGGGATCTATCTATGGAAGAGCACAACTTTAAAAAGGGAGATTTCGTTCAATTTTCTTATCGACACGATCATGCTACAAAATTAGTTGGTTCCATTATTAACATACTAACGAATACAATTGTAGTTGATATAGGTAATAACGAGAACTTATCTCATATAGAACCAAGGCAAGTCGTAAGAATAAATAATTGTGAAAAAGTAACGATGGTTTAATACATAATGGAAAGTGTAAATTCAATGAGTGGGGGCCTTCATCCCCCACTCATTCCTATGTAGATTACATTAAAAAAGCATCCAAATTAGTTTAATTGGATGCTTTTTTATGTATATTTATCAGTTCATTCACTTTATAGTTATATATAATAAACTTAAGATTACTATTCATTATCATACTTACGCTTTCCGTAGCATTCTAGAGAAGAATGTAACGATTAAAATAAAGACGATTGCACCTAATAACGCTGGAAGAACAAAAATGCCTCCCCATTCAGGGCCCCAGTGACCAAATAACGCACTACCTACCCAAGATCCAATTAAACCAGCAATCACATTACCAACTATACCTAAAGGAAAGTCTTTTCCTGTAATCATTCCAGCTAACGCACCAATAAGTCCACCTACAATACACGTAATAATAAGTCCCACTATTAACCCTCCTATATTCGTTTTATATTGGATTTATCAAGCTTTGGTATGTAACCAAAGCTTGATAAACATGTATTATTCTTTATTATCCAATCCATCACTTATCTTTTGTTTCACTTTTCCGACTTTTTCTTTTATCGTTCCCTTCGTCTTCTCCCACTTTCCTTCATTTTTCAACTCTCTATCTTCTGTAACTTCACCAATTCCTTCTTTTACTTGTCCCTTTTTCTTTTCAACTTTACCCGTAATTTGTTCTTTTAGCCCGCTCTCACTCATATTTCCAATCTCCTTTTCGTAATAGATTTATAGATTTAAAGGATACAAATTTAAAGAGAATATGTGCATCTTCTTTCTTGTAGCCATTCACCGACTCTTTCTAAATCCTTAACGAATAACAAGATTTTTCCTTCATCCAGTTTTTCTTCATAAAAGTTAGCTTCTTCCTCATTAAGCCCTAACTCTTGCATCTTATTTCTTAACTGATCTCCCGTTTTTTGAAAGACGTTAATAATACTTGTCCCAAGTCCCTCCTCTTTTATTCCAATTGTATTCACATCTGCATTGTCTGCGATTCTATCTGTCCTTTCTTTCTCATGTGTTAATACGTAAATATCTTTTTGGTCTATTCCTTTCTTCACTAGATCATTCGCCGCATTCATGACCTCTTTTTCCGTAATAAATTCATATACAAAAGGTTTACTATACTTCGTTTCCATCTTTACCTTCCTCCTTTAAAATGAATTATTTGTTATATTATATGTAGTACACCCATTTTCCCAATGTTAAACATAAAATATGAAAAAAGTTATGTGAATTTTGATTTTAATAGAAAATGAACAACATCATTTACCACTTTAAAACATCTTCTCCTTACAATAACTATATAAATTAACAGAAAATTGTTATAATTAAACATAAGGAGGGATACTATGAGAAAAATCATATCTATATGCGCTCTAACCGCTCTATCTTTCACTTTAATTGGCTGTACAAACACCTCTGCTACAGATAAAACTTCGCAGGCTAAGCAAGAACATACACAAAATACATTTCAATTAAATTCCGCTAATATTACAGACATTGAAATACTGAAAACAACAAATAATACTATTTCCAAATCTCAAACAGACAATGAAGAAATGATAAAACCTATCGTTTCGGCAGTTCAAAATGGAACCTCGAAAACAATTACATTAGATCAAAAAAAGAAACAATCGGTACATTCTACTATAACCGTTACATATAAAGATGACTCAAAAGAAGAGTTTCTTGTGTGGTTTGATAATAAGGAACAAATTACGATTGCTAAAGATGAGAAGAAAGATAAGGTTGAAGGTGTGACATTAAACATGAAAAACTCTAAAATGATGAAAGATTTCTTTAAAAATGACAAAACGTAAGAAGGATCTCCTTTAAGGAGATCCTTCTTCTCTCTATACAATTTTCTTTATACAAGCAAACGAAATACATACTATTGTTATACTCCTTATCATCCGAAGAAGAAATATTAATTATATATTATGAAGACGGTTATTTACTCTTTAGTTATATGACTATCGTTAATATTGATTTGCTAAATCGTGCTGTCCTATGTACCGATGATGACACTAAATTTTTTTATATAGTTGATGTTAAGTAAAGGAAGTAGCTTTACATCCTACTTCCTTTGCTTAGCCATTTCCATATTTAGACTTTTATAAAATCTATTTAAGATCTAATTTTGCTAAATCATGTTGTAAAACATTATTTCCTTCTTGTGGATTAAATACGATTGCACTAAGACCAAAAACATTCGTAACAACATCTCTATCATTTGGATGAATTATTCTTACTTCGTAAGCAAAAAGTCCTGGAGGAAGAGCTGTCGAACGAAAAGTAACATATTGATTAGGTGCTAATGTTCGTGTAGAAGGATCTACTAATGGTAACAATACAGGAGAACCAGATGACCAATCAAACATTTCAACAGTTACTCTATGAGTATCATCTGGATCAACATTCATAGCATCAACAGTAAGAAATAAAGTAGCAGAATTTCTACGTAATACACCCGTTGATAACGTTTCATTGTAATTTTTACAACATTTTTTAGAAGAATAACCATAGCCATAACTCATATCAATTTCCCCCTTTCATTTACAATTAAGGACAAGCATTCCTTATAATATATAATGCTATTATTATTTTATTGAAAGGTATAATAGCGGAATTTCATCTATATTTTCTAATATTTAAGTTTATGTTTGTTCACTCGTATTGAAAATAAAGTGAAACTTTAATCAGTGGGGGTTTTGTTCATCCCCCACTGATTATTAGCCTTCACCAATCGGGCGTTTACGGGCAGCCCGAGCCCCACCTAACTTCTTTGCTTCCACTGAATTTTGAGGTGGGGGTCTTACTGCCCGGCAAATAGCGAGATAAATTTTATATCATTCTTGTCCATGAACTAGTTCCTAAACGGTCCCTTTTCTACAATAAAAAAAGAGCTGTCCATAAGTCGGTTTCACCAACTTATGAGACAGCTCCTCTTCACTTCACCTTATTTTATCGATGAATCCAAACTGCACCTGCAGACTTGTCTTCTGCTTGGCCTACTACTTCAAATTTTAATCCTAGTTTCGGCAACTTACGTCCTGCATCTGGAATCACGCTGTTGATATACTGCTTAGAATCATCAAATTTCGCAACACCTGGTAATCCTTTATAGTCAAAGATACCGCGAGTTGGAGAATCTACTCTCCATGCTGGCGTTTGATCGAATGAGAATGCAGCATCAGCAATTTGATAACGCGTACTGCTCTTCACAGTCGGTTGTCCATTTAATGTCCCTACGATTGCCTCTGGATGAGAATCTACTACTCCTAAGAATCCTTCACCTGGATGAACCCCTACCCAGTTATCTGTAAAGCTTTGATCCGCATACCATACAACCATTCCTGTATTAAATACTGGACCACGCGCATGTTGTAAAGCCGTGTCAGAACCAGCGTAATTTCTCCACTCTACATAGTAGTTATTTTTCTTCTGTTCAAATCCGTTAGACACCGTAAATCCTTTTAGTGTCATTGCTGGTTGGCCTTCTGCATCATCTGAGAAAACAACTTTTCCATTTACAGTTAATGCAGCATTATCTAATGCAAATCCTTTATAAGCTACTGCAATATCTGTTAAATACTCAAATTGCAGTTTTACTTTTTTCCCTTTGAATTGGCTTAAATCGTATGATTTATCAACCCACTTACCATCAGTTGTATCCACGCCGCCTTTTACATCTTTTTCGCCCATTCTATCAATGCGTGTCTTCGTTCCATCTTCTGCAATCGCATATACGTCAAGGAAATCATACTTCGCTTCCAGTTCGTAGAATGCCTTATAATCAAACTTAGCATCCGTTGCATTTGTTAAGTCAAATACTGGTGTCTCAAGTGTTGTATGAATGTCATTTCCTTTTGTACTGTAGTAAAACTTCTTACCAAATGCCGATTCGATATTTTTAATATCTTTGTCCGGTAAGTTAACACGAACGATTCCTGGTCGTTTTGATTTTGTAACACTTTGATCTAAATATGTTGCAACACCGACTCCCGTGCGAAGTTTATCGTAATCTACCTCAACGATATTCGCCCAATTGCCCTTCATATTCTTTTGGAAAAACTCTTTATTTTGTGGTGAGAAACTTGTTGGCTCTGTTCCCGCAATTTTTCCAGCCCAGCTACCGCCACTCATAATAGACCAAGACTCAACAGGCTCACCTTGTCCTGAGTACTTCGTATCGTACTCATCTGGTAATCCTAAATCATGACCATACTCATGCGCAAACACACCAACCGCTCCATCTTCAGGCTCGATTGTATAATCGTATGCAGCCATCTTTCCGCCCCAATTTGAAACAGAAGATTTTGTACCATCAATCGCATATGGTTTTGACCCAAGTTTTGAACGATGAGACCAAATTGCATCATCTTTCAATTTACCGCCGCCAGCTTCTTGACCAACACCAGCATGTACAACCATTAAATGATCAATAATGCCATCTGGCTCGTTTTTATTTCCATCACCATCTTGATCGTATTGATCAAATTGATCATAGTCTGCTAAATTGATCCCTTTTGCTACCGCTGCTTTTAATGCTTCTTTCACAAAATCACGTGGCCCTAAAGGACCTTTGTTATCATGACCAGTTCCAGCATCCGCACCATAGTCTGAAGCTTTTCCTGGAACAGTAAGCCATTCCGTTACAGTTCCATCAACTGTGTAGCTACCACCAGATTGTTCTTCATAATATTGTTTAAATGTGTTAATCTTCGATCCATCAAATAATGTAAACGGTTCATCACCAAATAACATTTTTTGATAATGTTCACGATTGAAGTCCTTAGAATACATGTATCCTGGCTCTTGATCAATATTGTTATGCTTAAAATCGCTAAATTCTACGAGTAAAACAAGTACTTTATCTTTTCGGACAGCTCCATTGTACTCAGCTTGCTTCGCTGATGTAGTAGGTACTTTTCCATTTAATTTCCCTGGATTTAATCCTGCACCTTGTCCAGCTACTGGTCCTACTTCTGGCTGCTGCGCCTGTTCATTTTCCTTCATTTTTGAATCTTTTACTTTTTTCATAAAATCAGAAGCTTCTTGCGTAAGACTATCTCCTGTCAAGACTTCTTTCCCAGGGTTTTCCCCTTTCTTGTTCTCAACATATTTTTCAACAGCCTTTGACGTCTCAGCTTGTGATGCAGATTGATCAATTACGCCCCGTTGTTTTAGCGCTTCTGCCAAACGCTCCTCCGGTATTAAATGCTCATCTATCGGTAGAGATGATGGCGCATCAGCATACGCCGCATGACTTCCAAAAGCAAAACTACTACTTAGTACTGCCGCTGTTGCTAAAACTGATAATGGTTTTAACTTCTTATCCTTTTTCAATGCATTTCCTCCCCAGTGTCTGCAAATTATCGTTTTTTTGTCGATAACAACATAATATTCGTTATAATACGAATATTCAATCTTTTTCAACAGCCAAAATGTTGAGAAATATTTTTTTGTGCAGGATGAAATACGTAAGATAGCAAAATAAAAAGGTTCTGCTTGTTTATGTTTTTTAAATTTTGCATATAACCATAAAGTGGGATCACTTGTTCTTTCAAATTGATAGCGATGGAGTAAAATGCTTATTTACAGTACTAAGAAAATAACATACAAACAGGCTGTTATTTGTTTTAAGTACAATAGTCATACTTGCTCGATGCACTTATTTTTTGGCAATAAATAAATGATCACCATCTAAGGAATCTTATTTATATTCTAATTACCTTTTGAATTATCAGAAAATTATTGAAAAAGTTTTTTCTTACTATCTATCACTCTATCACACTTAATTTCTTGCTAGTATATACATATCAATATACAAATAAATATAGTAGAAAGCGGGGAGAATTATGGTAAGTCATCTAAAAACAAAAGATATAATCACACAACTTTTAAATAATTGGTATCAAGAGATACGTGCCCAGCACCTAAAAGAAGCAAAACATTTAAAAACAGAGATTGATACACACATAAAAAGTATTAATGAAGATCCAAATTTACTATTCCATTACTCACTTCTTACTTTTCGCTTTAAAGTTTTGCTCGATCATTTAAGCATCACACCCACAAGCTTCCAGGCAATTGATTCACTGGATATACCAAAAAATGAATCGTTGTCTTATTATTATCACTTTTTCAAAGGGATTCATGCCACACTAATTTCCAACAACAATGAAGCCTGGAAATACTACGAAAAAGCCGAAACACTATTACAACATATTCATGACGATCTTGAAATAGCCGAGTTTAGCTATCGTTTTGCTAACTTCTATCTTCATACCTATCAACCTCTATTAGGAATTCAACATGTGACTAAAGCTAAAGAAATCTTTTCTAAACATAATGGCTATGAAAATAATGTTGCCGCTTGTGAGAACTTATACGGTTTAGCATGTATTGATATAAAACAATTCCCTGTAGCAGAAGAAAAATTTAATTCTGCAATAGATATTTTACGTAAAAATAATGAGGATTCCCTAATATTAAGAGTCCGCAATAATTTAGGGTTTTTATATAGTAGCCAAAACTTATCCGCTTTAGCAATTCGACACTTATCAGAAGTAACAACTAAAAATCCAGAGCATTTTAGGGCCATCTTCCTTAAAGCTAGAGAACATTTAAAGATTGGGGAACTTGAACAGTCGGCCGAGTTAATCGAACGAGGATTAGCAATTTGTGAGAAGCTAGACAATAAAGAATACCTATATCATTTCAAACTTTTAGATTGTATAAATAAAGGTGTTTCGGCTGCTATTCTCGAAGAATTATATTTGGAAGCTATCTCATTTTTCGACACACAACAACTCTATTCTTACACACAAGAATACACTGAAAAATTAGCAATCAAGTTTTACGAAGAAAGCGACACTGTAAAAGCTAGTAAATACTTTTATATTAGTCATCAAGCTAAAGAAAAAACTTTTGAAAAAGGAGCGTTAAAATAATGAAAAAACTTTTTGGAACGATTTTAGGTTTATCACTTTCAGTTGCATTATCTATTGGATTAGCATTCCCTTCACAATCAGATTCTAAGAAACAAGTTGATTCGACTAAATCTAGTACAATTATGTACATGCAATCCAGCCACGGTGACTCCTGGTAATACAAAGAGTTTTTTATCTGTTACCATCATTAATTAGGAAAAGGGCACTCCCTCAATGGAGTGCCCTTTTCCTAATTAATAGACAACATATAGCAGACTACTTATTAACTTCAGCCCATTTAACCTTGAACTCCGCACCGAAATCATTTGCGCAACACGTTCGAAAATATAAATCTATGATGTTAGAAACAGACTAATCATCTGTTCTTGTTGTTTCAATTCCATACTAAAAAGGAATGTATTGTATCATGTTGAAAACATAATTTATAACTAAATCGATTTACTTTCATTTACTTTTAAATAAAGATTAAAGAGAGCTTTTAAATCCATCTTTATTCTAAAGCTACAAACGAGCATACATTATGCTCGTTTTTCAATTGGTAGTTTAAATGTAAAAGTACTGCCTTCCCCTAATTTACTTTCAACGGTAATTTCTCCTCCATGTAGTTCGACAATCCATTTTACCATCGACAATCCTAAACCTGTGTTTCCCATGTTTGAAGATGTTCGTGCTGCATCAACTCGATAGAAGCGTTCCCATATTTTCGTAATATGTTGCTCGCTGATGCCTATGCCATTATCGGAGACTTTACCTATTATGTTCGTTCCATCACGGCACAGTTGTATATTCACACTACCATTCTCTTTACCATAAGCAATCGCATTCGTTAATAAATTCATTAATAAACGCATCATCAATGTTTGATCTGCTTTAATAAACAGGTCTTCCTCTATATTTGTTGTTATATCAATCGAGGCTTCTTGAACCATTAATGAAAGCTCTTCTACAACGATTTCCGTTAATTCACTCATATTGATACATTCAAATTGAAAAGTATCATGCTTTCCTTGGTCAACTCGTGCTAATAATAAAAGTTGCGAGATTAACGAGGACATTTTACGTGATTGCCTTAAAATTACTTCTAAAGATTCTTCCATTTCTTTCGGATTATTCCTCTGCGATAAGGCGTATTCGCATTGCGAAATAATCACAGATGTTGGCGTTCTTAATTCATGAGATGCATCAGATGTAAATTGTTTTTCACTTTCAAATGATGTCTCCAATCGCTCAAACATGTTGTCAAAGGTTTGTGCTAAATGATACATTTCGTCTTTCGATGAACCTTGTAAATTAATCCTCTTCGAAAGGTCTTTACCATCACCAATTTCACTAGCTGAATCACTCATTTGTTTCACAGGTCGAAACGCTCTTTGCGTAATAAAATATCCTCCCACTGCCGCAATGAGAATAAGTAATGGGAAAGAGATGAGTGTTACCACGATAAGCGTATTCATCGTTGATGATAATTGGTTCATCGTCATTATTCCACGAACCCAGACTTGCTCATCGCCGCCTACGTTATGGAGAAAATCATATACGATCCATTCTTTATTACCATTTTTAATGGTTTGTATTTCATCGGATTTAAGCGATATCTTTTTATTAAAGCTTGTTGGACTATTTCCTGCCAGTAGCTCACCTTGCTTACTATAAATGAGGAGATTTACTCCATCTTCTAAAGTTTCAAACTCATCGTCAATCTTTAACTGCCCATGCTTATATTTGATATCTTCCATGCTTTCTTTTACTGTGCTCTTTAATTGATTTTTCATATTAAAAAGCACAACTTTATCTGAAGAAGCTAAAATAAAAGCTAACACGAGTGCCATAATAATTACAACTAACCCCGTATACCATAGGGTTACTCTCATTTTTATTGATAGTCTTTTCATGATTCTACTCGCAATACGTAACCAGTGCCTCGCACCGTATGAATTAACTTCGTTTCAAACTGGCTATCAATTTTTTTACGAAGGTATCGGACGTAAACATCAATAATATTCGAACCACCTTCATAGTCGTAATTCCACACATGTTGCTCAATTTTATCTCGTGTCAACACAACTTCTTTATTGCGAATCATATATTCTAAAATAGCAAATTCTTTACTGGAAAGATTAATAACCTGGTCTCCCCTTGTTACTTTATGCATATTGCAATCCACCACTAGATCAGCAATTTCAAACACATTAGAGGTATTCCCTGTTTTTCTTCGCATCAACACTCGAATTCTTGCTAATAGTTCATCAAAAGCAAATGGCTTTACTAAATAATCATCCGCACCTAAGTCGAGTCCTTTTACGCGATCATCAATTGTATCTTTAGCTGTAAGAAGCAAGACAGGAGTTGTATTATTGTCTGCGCGTAATCTTTGTAACACTTGTAACCCATCTATTCCGGGAATCATAATATCAAGCACAATCAAATCGTAGGTAGCAATGCTTATATAATCCAAGGCATCTGCTCCATTCCCACATCCATCGACACTATAATATTCTGCATTTAATCGTTTTACTAATATATTTTGTAAGTCTTGTTCATCTTCGACAATAAGAACTCGCATTAGCATCCTCCTTTTTTCTTATTATATATATCACTATAGTTCCAAAACATTAAAGAAAGATTAGAAACGATTTAATTATATCATTTTATTTTTTGGCACATTAATCTTCCTTTAATGTTTGTTCAGTAATATAAAGGCAAGGATAAGGTGCTCAATTAAAGGGAGGAAAACATAATGAGAAACTGGATGATAATTGGAGCAATGTCTTGTTTATTCTTAACAGCTTGTTCTACTCAATCTGATAACAATACAGAAGTACAACAACTGAAAGCTGAAAATGATAAATTACAAAAAGAAGTTGCTCAACTACAAAAAGAACCAAACAAAACAGAGCCTGCTACGAATGATACGAAGCAAATACAAGATTTCAAAAATGAAGTCTCATCTATTGTAGAAAAGGCAAATAACACGAAACCAGTTGGAGCAAAAGAAGAGGACTTAAATACGTACTTAGCAGCAAAAAAAGAAATTGACCAATTAGATGACAAAATAGATTTATCTGATAATCAGCTAGAAGCAGATTATCGCGCTGGAACGATAACTGTTGAACAATATCAAACACAAGAAAGAGAACAAGATATACTGGAAGATCAATTAGAGCAAGCAGAAAATGCACTTGAAGCAAGATTTGGAATAGATGATTAATCATTAAGGAGTGGATGAAAATGTTAAAACATAAAAAGAAAATAATGATAAGTGTAATTGCTACTTTAGTAATTGGTATCGCTATTGTTGGTGGATATTTTGGTATGGGTTACAATTATGCAAAAAAGAATGACAACTACACAGAAAAACAAGTTCGTGAAATTGCTTTAGCACAAACAAATGGAGAAATTATTCATGTAAAAAAAGAATTTGAATTAAAAGATGACAACTTAACACAATCTCAATTCGAATATAAAGTGGAAATCAAGACACCTGACAATCTATTGAATGTTTTAAAAGTTAGTGCTAGAACAGGCACAATAGAAATCGATCACGAAGATTAAAAAATATAATTAAGCAACGTGAATTCCATATTTTTAGGAACTCACATGATGGCATTCATGTTAAAAAACAAAAAAACTCTAACTAATTCGTCATAGCGATTTAGTTAGAGTTTTTTTGTTTGAAATATTCACGAGTATCTACCCTTGTCTTTTCAGGTAAAACAATGTCAAGTTCTTTATCTAACCATGCAAGAGTCTTTTTACGGAGAAACTCACGCATGTGTTCTTCTGCTTCAAGCATTACTAAGTTAATTGTACAAGAAGAATTACTGGGTTCACAAGAATTACAAGCCTCGTCTCGATATAATAGACCATTTTGTACAATATTTTTACATTGAAAAATAGGCTTTGGACCTTCGACAGCTTCTATTACATCCCAAAAAGAGATATCTTCTGGAGACTTAGCTAATCTGTACCCTCCCTTTACACCTGGGACAGAATTCACAATGTCAGCTTTAGATAATTTACCGAAAACTTTTGAAAGGAATGTTTCAGAAAGTCCTTGAAACTCTGCCAAATTTTTTATTCCAACACTTTCCTTGGAAGGAGTATTAATTAAATAAACTAGGCAATGCAAGGCATATTCAACCCCAACACTATATTGCATATACAAATCACCTGCTTTTTATTTTAAGGTTTACCAAATTGTATCTTAGGACCATTTAGAATTTTAGTCAAATAAAAAAAGGCTCTTTTCGAATAGTATGTATTTCGTTTGACAAAAATAATTTCAGAGTTTATATTAAAGACAAAATTAATCGACGATTGAACGAATCGACAATTAAAACGTAAAAACTTTTAAAAAGGGGAAATACAAATGAACAAAACACTTATCATAAACGCACATCCAAAAGTGGATGATACATCATCAATCAGCATTAAAGTTCTTAACCACTTTTTAGTATCTTATAAAGAATTAATTCCTAATAATGAACCGATTGAACAAATTAATTTATACGATGATGTAGTACCAATGATAGATAAAACTGTTTTAAGCGCATGGGAACAGCAAGGAAATGGACAAAAGTTAACTGATGAAGAACAAAAAGTAACAGAGCGTATGTCCGAAATTTTACAACAATTTAAAAGTGCAAATACGTATGTTATCGTATTACCTTTGCACAATTTTAATATTCCATCAAAGTTAAAAGATTACATGGACAATATCATGATTGCACGTGAAACATTTAAATATACTGAAACTGGATCAGTAGGACTACTTAAAGATGGAAGGAGAATGCTTGTTATACAAGCAAGTGGAGGAATCTATACAAATGATGATTGGTATACAGAAGTGGAATACTCTCATAAATATTTAAAAGCAATGTTTAATTTCCTTGGCATTGAAGATTATCAAATCGTTCGTGCACAAGGAACAGCAGTACTAGATCCAAATGAAGTATTACAAAATGCGTATAAAGAAGTTGAAGAAGCAGCTTCTAGATTGGCTAACAAATAAAATCTTTCACTGGAAGAATGATGATTATAAATAAAGATCCCCTCCACCTTAAGGCAGAGGGGATCTTCTTATTTCTATTTCAAACTACCCGCAATCTCCGTAAAGATAACCCCAAGTGCATGCGCACCTGCATCTGGATATCCTAAGCTTCTTTCGCCAACTGTACCGGCGCGGCCCATGCGAGCAACGATTTCTTTCGTATACTCTGCTCCTTTAACCGCTGCTTCTGCTCCTTTTTCAAAGGCAGTTTTCACGTCTACTTCGTTTGAAGCGCTATCTAACCAAGAGTCTACACATGGAGCAAGTGCGTCAACAAGTGTTTTGTCACCAACTACTGCTCCTCTACCGAACGATCTTTCACCGATAGATTGGATGCCTTGCAGTGCGACTTGTAGCATTTCAGCGAATTCTTTCACTGTTAGCTCACGTTTTTCGCCGGCTGCTTTACTAGCTGCGCGGAATGCTCCGCCCCAAATTGGACCAGATGCGCCGCCGCAATGTTCCATAATAATCATGGAGCAACCGTCAAGGAATGATCCGATCGTTACGTTTTCTTGTTCTACAATAGAGTGCCACTCACGTTTTAATTGCTTAAATCCTTTTGCCACACTCATTCCGAAATCGCCGTCACCAGCATGCGTATCTAACTCACAGAACAGTACTTCATTTTTAATAATAATATCGCTCATTTTATCAACGAGATAAATCATATTGTTTAATGTAATAACATTATTTTTAATAACAGCGTGCTCTTCCGCTGTTTCTATTTCGAAGGAAACTTCCTTCTCTTCTACATCTTCAAGTACATTCACGTACTCTACACTTTCAACTGGTCCATCTACTTTAAACGCAGGTGTGTTACATTCTTTCGATAGTAATGTTTTTAACTCATCATCTAATTTCATTACAGTTAAAGACATACCAGCCATATCAATACTCGTCATATAATTGCCAACGAACACTCTATTAATTTTAATGTTTCTAGCAGCTAATTCTCTCGTAACTGCGTTGTTAAATAGGTAAAGTTCTTGCAGTGGTGTTCCGCCAAAGCCGTTAACTAGAAGTGCGATTTCCTCGCCATCTTTTACTCCTAAATCTTTTATTAAATCATTTGTCATACGGTTAGCTAACTCATCAGCTGACATCGTTTTTTCACGTTTAATTCCTGGTTCACCGTGAATACCAACGCCATATTCCATTTCATCTTCCGCAAGTGTGAAAGTAGGTGATCCGCTCGCTGGAACTGTACAAGACGTTAACGCTAAACCGATTGTGCGCACGTTTGCCGCTGCTTTTTCTGCGACTGCTTTCACCGCTCCTAAATCCATACCCGCTTCCGCTGCTGCGCCGGCAATTTTATGAACGAGAATAACGCCCGCAACGCCGCGGCGTCCTACTGTATACAAACTATCTTCTACCGCAATATCATCGTCCACTTTTACGTAGTCTACTTCAATTCCATCTTCCGTCGCTAAATGCGCACCGTTTTTGAAATTCATAATATCGCCGCTGTAATTTTTAATAATTAATAACGTACCTTTTTTACTAGCTGTCTCTTTAATCGCTTGATATACCTGAATTTGCGAAGGAGAAGCAAACACATCTCCGCACACTGCCGCATCTAACATTCCTTTTCCGACTAGTCCTGCGTGCGCTGGCTCATGACCACTACCGCCGCCACTAATTAACGTTACTTTATTTTCGTTCATTTCTTTCTTCTTAATTACTTTATATTTTTTCAAAAGTTCAAGCTCTGGGTGAGCCATAACCATTCCGTTACACATTTCCATAACTAATGTTTCTGGTTTGTTTATAATCTTTTTCATTGTGATTCTCCCTCAATTCCTTTAATATATTGTGATATATTTGAAATCTTCTTCTTACTAACCATGTTAAAATGAAAGCGTTTTATAGTAAACGGACAAAATGGACAATCTGTCTAAAGACACCGCTCTCATTTTTGAATAGGATTTTTATATTACTAACATTCTAGGGATGATTCAGATGACCTCTTCTATAATTTCTAAAAAAATAATCGCAAACTCATTGAAATATTTAATGGAAACAGAGTCGTTTCATAAAATATCAGTAAGCGATATTATGTTACACTGTCAAATGCGTAGGCAAACTTTTTATTATCATTTTAAAGATAAATTTGAACTATTAAGCTGGATTTATAGAGAAGAAACGAAAGAAAACATTATCGACTTTCTCGACTATGAAACGTGGGAAAACATTTTCGATTTATTATTTGATTACTTTTATGAAAATCAAAAATTTTACCGAAATGCTTTTAAAGTCATTGAACAAAACTCGTTTAATCACTATTTATTTGAGCATACGAAAAACTTATATATGAAGATTATTGATGAACTATCCGTGAGCTGCGGATTCAGCCTTTCTGATGAGACAAAAAATACGATTGCCTCCTTTTATAGTCACGGCTTCGTTGGAACGATTAAAGATTGGATTGAAAGTAAGTGCCAAGTAGATCCTTCCATTATGTCTTCTCTCATGAAAAATATGATAAACAATCAATTACTACTATTACTGGAGCAGTCAGCAAAGTAATTAAAGGGTGGCAAAAGCAATGAAAAAGATTATGAATGATGTACAAAATATCGTTCAAGATATGCTGCATGGCTTTTATTTTGAACATAACGACAAAGTAAATTACGACGAAACAAACAACATCATTTATGTAAAAGATATCGAAGAACTAAAGCAAGACGTCGCTATTATAAGCGGCGGTGGTAGCGGACATGAACCTGCTGATATTGGCTATGTAGGAAGAGGAATGCTTACAGTTGCAGTAAACGGAAGCATCTTCACTCCGCCTACAGTAGAACAAATCGTAATGGCGACTCGCCTTATGCCAAAGGATAAAAGTATTTTATTCATCATCAAAAACTTTAAAGATGACGTAGCAAATTTTCTAGCGGCGAAGCAAATTGCCAAAGAAGAAGGAAGACAAATTGACCACATCATCGTAAATGACGACGTTTCAATTGAAGATGATGCTTCTTTTAATAAAAGAAGACGTGGCGTCGCTGGTACTGTTTTCGTTCAAAAAATACTTGGTGCGGCCGCTCTTGAAGGTCACTCTTTAGAAGAACTAACAACACTTGGCCGCTCTATCACCGAAAACTTACACACATTAGGAGTCGCCCTTTCACCTGCAAACGATCCATTGAAAGGAAAAGCTTCATTCACATTAAACGACGATGAAGTCTTTTACGGCGTCGGCATCCACGGTGAAAAAGGTTACCGTAAAGAAGCACTATCCTCTTCTGAAATATTAGCGATCGAACTGATGAACAAACTAAAAAGCATTTACCGCTGGAGAAAAGGTGACAATTTCGCTATTCTCATTAATGGACTCGGCGCAACTCCACTAATGGAACAATACATTTTCGCAAATGATATTCGCCGTTTATGTGAGCTGGAAGGATTACAGATTACATTCGTAAAAGTTGGTACACTGCTAACTTCTTTAGATATGAAAGGTGTTTCGCTCAGTTTGCTTAAGGTAGAGGATTTGGATTGGGTGAAGTGGTTGAAGGAAAATACGGAAACTGCTAGTTGGTAATACAAATAGGATGGCTTCAATTGGCCATCCTATTTTTGTACGAAATTCAGCTATTAAAAAAATCCTGCCCTCAATATGACAGCAAATTTACATTAAAAATGTAAATCCTCATTTCCCTCGTATTTTCCTTTATTAAATCTTTTTCTTATGAACAATTCTGCAACAAGTAAATTGGGTACCCATGCTAACCAAGCAATAATAGCGTAACTAAGTTCAAACCGTTCTATTCCAAATAGAACTATAAACAACGGTAGCCAAATTCTTAATGTAACTGCTCCAAAGGTTAAAGAATAATTCCTAATCATCCAGTTCCGATGCTCTTTAATTTTTTTATTCTTAACTCTATGTAACGCTTGATATGCTGATGTTAGCCAGAATACAGATAACAAACCAAAACCTAGCTTCGCTACCAATCCTCCCGTAGCATAAAAGGATAGATATAGTCCAGAAACGCCTCCTAATAATATACCAACCAGATAGATTCTCCCAACTATTCGATGACGGTTGATATTCCTTTCTCTAAATCTAGTGGATAATGTAAAAGGACCAATTACTAATGCTACTATACTAGTTGTAATATGTATAAATAGCATCATATACCAGAACGCACTTAATTTAGATCCAAACATAAGCTTCACTTTTACAAGCCCTGTTTGAAATCCATCCATAATAAAATATTGGACAACAACATAGCCAGCTACTAAAAGAGCAAAAAAGGTAAATACAAACCAAATTTTCCTGTTCAAATTTTACTGCCTCCTTATTACATTAAGGAATTAGATTATACATTACTGTTCATTCTAGGGAAAAATAGAAAAGCCTTCTTTACTGATTTATTCAACACATTGTTTTTATAAAGTGAAACTTTAATCAGTGGGGATTTTACGGGCAGTTGACCCCCGCCCTAACTTCTTTGCTTCCGCTGAATTTTGAGGTGGGGGGTCTTACTGCCCGGCAAATAGCGGGATAAACGAGATCGTATCTCATTGAAGGGTTACAGGTCCCCAGGATAATAAATGAACATCATACCTACAAATGAACACACTAAACAAAAAACAGCCTCGTATTTTATGACTAAAGAAGAGTTGGTATCAAACTTTTTTTCTTCTCTTGTAAATATCATTTTAAATAAAACTCTATATAATACATACCCAATAATCGCCCCGAGAGTATTCGTAAATACATCATCAATATCTG
The DNA here is from genome assembly GCF_016483245.1 of Bacillus cereus group sp. N31. Classification (NCBI taxonomy): domain Bacteria; kingdom Bacillati; phylum Bacillota; class Bacilli; order Caryophanales; family Bacillaceae; genus Bacillus; species Bacillus cereus group sp. N31. The sequence goes on from NZ_JAEHCH010000005.1 coordinate 88,896, forward strand.
TAATTCTACTATTTAGTAATTGACTTAACTCAATTGCAAGTGAAAAAAAGAATCCCGCATATATAGTATTTTTCATTTTTCTAAACTGCGGCCAAATAGTCGGTAATAAAAAACCTAACGGCATAAACAGTACAATGTTCAAAAGGTATGCAGTACTACCTGCAGTATCAAATAAAGTCAAGTTAATTTGACTTACACGAATCCACGTTTCATTTCTACTTATATCCCATACAGTCGCGATCTGCGTCACCCCATACACTAGCGAAAGGTAAAACAGAAAAACATACACCCATAGAAAATGCCAAATAGATATAGTTCTTTTCGTTTTAAAATAAAATCCAATTTGAAATACAATACAAAAAATAATAGTAAAGAAATAAGTATACAAATAACTCATCAAAACTTCTGTATGCATGCAGAATCCCCTAACTTTACATTTTCATCTATGAATTTGTCGTTTTTAGTATCCTTCTTGATGTAACTCATTTATAGGATAGGAAAAACTTTTAAAATAAAAAGTGGGGGAAACATAAAATTTTTCTTAAATCTTCAGTTGGGTTTTATTATTACTCTTCTTAGGAATCCGCCATTGATAGCTAGGCAATAACATGCTTGAACGTAACAAGATTATCATTTTTGCACGTAATCCTCGTAGTACTTTAATCGATGAAACATATATAAAATCATGTGAATCGTTTGTTCAGTTAAAACATGAAATTAAGAAATATATGACGTACTATAATCACTCTTGCTATCAATAGAATTTAAAGAAGATGACTCCTGTTTGCATACAGAAATCATCTTTTTTAGGTTACCTAACTTTTTTTAGAATGTCCTTTACAAAGAGTACAGATCAAGAACACCTTATGCCTATTCAAAGGGATCAACTATACCTTCTTCTCTTAAAATCACCAAAACCCATTTACAAATCTATAAAAGTAGATATAATATCCTTATGGAACCTTTATTAATTTATAAAGCATTGTCAAATGAAACAAGATGTCAAATTTTATCATGGTTGAAAAATCCAGAAAACTATTTCGATGAAAAACCTTATCTAGAGCAAGGCCTTAACTTTCAAGTTGGAGTATGTGTAGGAGATATCCAGCTTAAAACTGGTTTAGCCCAATCGGTTATTTCTAGTTATTTATTAACTATGAAAAAGGCAGGACTACTAGACTCTGACCGAATTGGAAAATGGACTTACTATCGTCGAAATGAAAAAATAATACGAGAGTTTTCTGAATACGTCCAAAACGAATTATAAAGTGAAAGCTAATAATCAATTAGCATACCAATTGATTATTAGCCTTCACACATTCTGCTTTTTTATAAAATTGCACTACCTATAAAAGCAAGAAACATGGAAAGGAGAATTTTTTTTAATACATCATATCTAATTATTTAGATATCTGTTATTGTATTTCAAATTACATAGTCCTAATAATATTGACATCCAATCATGCTTGCAATAATGCTTCTTTGTTAATGAATTTACTTTCAAAATACTAGTACGAATGGAGAGTTTTATAAATGAAAAAAGTAAATCCTTTACTTATTCTGACACTCGCAATAGGTGTGTTCGGAATTATTACTACCGAAATGGGTATTGTCGGTGTATTACCACAAATCACTCAGAAATTCGGCATTTCAACTGCACAAGCAGGATTTTTAGTAAGTATATTCGCACTAGTTGTTGCTATTTCTGGTCCGTTTCTAATTTTGCTCGTCTCTGGGATTAATCGCAAAATAATTTTATTAACAGCAATTTTTACATTTGTTATTTCAAATATAATCTACGCTTATACAACACAATTTGAAATCATGCTTATTTTTCGTATTTTACCGGCTGCACTTCATCCACTCTTCTTTTCAATCGCTCTTGTAACAGCTGCTAAACTTGTCCCTCCTGAGAAAAGTGGTCAAGCCGTTACAAAAGTTTTCATGGGAATTACAGTTGGTTTTGCTCTAGGCGTACCATTAACCTCTTACCTTGCAGACCAATTTTCACTAGAAATTGCTTTCTTATTCGGAGCATTCGTTAACACTCTTGCATTCATTGGAATATTAATCTACCTTCCTTCTATGCCTGTTACAGAAAAAATGTCTTTCGGCAAACAAATTCGTATACTCGGCAAACCAGGATTATGGTTAAATATTTTAACCGTCACATTCCTTTTTGCAGCCATGTTTTCCGTATACAGCTACTTCGCTGAATACCTTGCAACAGTAACTTCCATGAATGGATCTCTCATCAGTATTATGCTATTCATATTTGGTATAGTTATGATTTTAGGTAATCATTTATTTGGTAGTCTCCTGCAAAAAAGTATAGTAAATACAGTACTATCCTTCCCTATTTTATATTCTATCGTTTACATATTAGTTTATTATTTAGGTTCCTACCTTGTTCCAATGATTTTTATCGTATTCATTTGGGGAATCGTACATGCTGGCGGATTAATTGTTGGTCAAACATGGTTAATAAGTGAAGCAAAAGAAGCACCTGAATTTGGTAATAGCCTATTCGTTTCATTCTCAAATCTCGGAATTACTTTAGGAACAACTATTGGAGGCTGGTTCATTTCAAACTTAGGTATTCACCAGCTTATTTGGAGTGGATTTCTATTCACACTACTTTCCTTTCTATTAGTTATAATAAAACTAAAATTTTTCAATTCCAATAGTCCAGCTTCATTATCAAGCTAGTACATTACAGTTCCAAATTTGATAAAAATATTATAAATTCTTCTCTATATAACATACAGGTTATTCTTCTTATAAGATTTTCCAAACTAAAAAGTATAATGCTCCAAGCCTTTAGCCATAATTACGACTAAAGGCTTTTTTGTATATAAAGTAAAACTTTAATCAGCGGGGGTTTTGTTCATCCCCCCCCACTGATTATTAGTCTTCACCAATCAGGCTTTTACAGGCAGTTAAATGCGGGATAAAAATAAATCTCAAAGGAGCTACTACTTTATGGAGCATAATCAAAATGGAATAGTTGCTATAATTGTTTTGGTTTTAGGATTAGTGTTTTTTGTTAGTGGAATGGTTTATCATTTATGGGGTTCTTATTAATAGCATGATTGTAATCACCCATCCCCCTCAAGTATATCGTTCCATACTTGAGGAGTTTTTTTAATATGTTAAAAGACCATTTCTACGACCGTTGGCTGTATTTGGAGTATCAGCTGTATCTTTCATTTTACTAATCATAATAGGAAGGGTATTAGCTCTAAATTTTCATGTGAAAGATCAACAGACTACTTCACTCCCAAAATTAAATACCGTTTATAAAGAAACGAATGATAAATCTAAAGAGATTGATAAAGTGAAACTTTAATCAGTAGGGGTTTTGTTCATCCCCACTGATTATTAGCCTTCACCAATCGGGCGTTTACGAGCAGCCCGACAAATAGCGGGATAAATTAAAAGGGGATATATCACTATTGGAAACGCAAAATAAAACGCTAGATGCTGAAGTGAAAAGATTAAGAGAAGAATTAGCAAAGAAAGAACAACCTAAAAAAGAAGAATAAAAGCGAGAAACGCAACAACCTGCTGCTCAACCGGAAAAGAAAGAAGAAGTTAAACAACAACAACAATCTACAGGTTCATTTGCAAATCCAGTGAAGGAAAAAGCGAAGCAAGACTTCAAAGATGATTACATGACTCAAAACTTTGTTGCTAGTGAGCAAACGAAAGCGTACGATTTCTTATATGGCATTGAAATAAAATCACAAGAAGAATTGAACATGATGAAAAACGCATTAAAAGATTTTCCTAACGATTTTATGACAGCTAAGTTTGTTTATGAAGAACAGATGAAAACAAAAAATTAACAATAAACATTTTTAAAGTTCACATTATCTTTATAAGGGAATTATGAACAAAGTAGTGAAGTAAGTGATAGCACTCGGATGAGTGCTTTTACTATGTAGATCAACAAAAGAGAGGAATAAACAATATGAATAGAAAAGCTTTCATTGGATTTCTAAGTACTATCATTATTCCAATTATCAGCATCTACTATCGGCCTAATTAATTTTTCCTTATGACCTTTAGCATCAACCGTTTCAAATTTCTTTAAACTATTACATATGTTTGTACCACGCTTTGTTGATGCGTTCACACTTCACAGTTGTTGAATTTTTAGACTTATCCCTTAGTGTAGCCATATTATTAGAACATCCTACCATATTTAGGAAGAATGTAGCCAATACACACGATATTATTAATTTCTTCAAATAGCCAATTCAAACTCTCTTTCGGTTAACGTTTTTTCATAAAATAAGTTCCATACTAATTTTACATTATATTAAAAGTTGAAAAATATTCTTATACTCATAAATTGTTACATTTAAAGGTGAGAAACGGAATTTCATAAGATATTATTATTAAAAACTTACATACAATTTAAATATAGCCTCTTATACAAAAAAATTCCAATAAAATATAGATTTGAAACATATTTCTCAATGAATAAAATAACTTAACATGGTAAAATAATATTGGGATGAGAATCCCAATATTATTAAAATTAAGATGGTTCAAGTCGAAGAAAGGCACCTTAGGGTGTCTTTTCTTTATTTCTCAATGTAAGAACTTTAAGGATATGCTAGCAAATTCCCTTTTGTACAATGAAGGAGTAACACCTAATAGTAAGGCCCATCTATTTCCGTAGGTGGGCTTTATGTAATTTTACACTTATGCATGATGGTTCGATTCGGAAGAAGGAGCCTTTTATAATGAAATTTTATAAAAAGGCCTTAAAAAACAATAATTGCAACTATATTAATTTTACATTACATTAAGGATGGAGAATATTATTATACTAATAAAGCGCTAAATAGTAGGGGGAAAAATGGAATTTTGTGATTTGGGTATTACCATTAAAGAACTTCGAATTAAAAAAAATATATCACAATCCGAATTATGTCATGGCATATGTTCACAAAGTCAAATTAGCAAGATAGAAAAAGGTATGATTTATCCATCTAGCATATTGTTATATCAATTATCAGAAAGACTTGGTGTTGATCCAAATAATATATTTGCACTAACTCAAAACAAAAAATTAAAATACGTAAAAAATGTAAAATATGTAATGAGAGATTGTGTAAAGCAAAAACAATATAAAGAACTTTATGAAATAGTAAAAAAAGAGAAAAACGAAAACAATTTCCAATCAACAGAAGATAAACAATTTCTAATATGGTATGAAGCAATTGCTATATATCGTGTGAATAACTCAACAAAAGCGGCTTTAACTCTTCTTAATAATGCATTAAAACTAACTTTAACCAATGTTGATTGTTTATCAGAAAGAGAAATAGATATTATGCAATCAACTGCTATATTGTATGCGGAAAACAAAGAATACGAAAAAAGTATTAATATGTTAAAAAAATGTTTAACTAATTTTAATAAGTTAGATTTTCCTAGAGATAAAGAAATTAAATTAAAAATTATTTTAAATTTAGCAAAATGTTTAGACTTCACCTATCAACATGAAGAAGCAATAAAACACCTTGATAAGGGCATCAAATTAGCTATTAATCTAAACACTTTATACCTATTAGGTGAACTATTCTATTTAAAAGGTCAGTATTTATTAAAGATTAAACAACATGATGAAGAAGATGTTGTTAATAACATGAAAAAAGCATTATTTATATTTGAACTAACAGAAAAAGAACATTATATACAAATGATTAAAGATGAATTGATTGAAATACAAAATAAAAAACACTCATAATTTCGTAAAAACTACTTACAAAGCCCACAGGAAAAATCTCTATAGTTTTTAAACTTAGAACGATATTATTAAAATGAAAGTAGTTCAAGTTGGACAAAGTTACCTTAGAGTGTCTTTTTTTATTTTCAAAAGGACCTGCTCAATTATTGCGTAAAAAACATAAAGTAATTTGAATCCGTTAAAATACATGAGTGACCTTTTGTTTTCCCCTCTTATTAAAAGGAGGAACTATTATGGGATTTGGTGGTAGTTGTGGCGGCTGTGGATTTTCTGGAGGCTTTGCTTTATTAGTTGTATTATTTATTTTATTAATCATCGTTGGAGCTTCTTGCTTCTGCTAAAAAACTATCGGAAAAGACACTCATATATGGGTGTCTTTTCTTTTTACGTTAAAAGGCCCCCTATTTCCGTAGGTGGCCTTTATCTTTATTACACAATATTAAAGTATACTCTCTTTTCCCCGTAAACTTTATGTAATTATACATATTAGTGAAAAAATACACTTAATGAATATTAAATATAGTAAAATATAAATTGTGGACATGTTCTATAAAGCAGATTCTTTTGACAGGCGTAACATATCAATCATTATAGGGGATGTGGCGTTACTCCGATACTGATCTCAAATCTCTTTTATTTTATGAACTAACAATCTGGTGTATATAAACGATTCTGTTTTATAGGGTGTGTTTACATTTATAACAAAGGGGTAATACGGATAGATTCGTATTAAATGAAAATGGTTCAAGTCGGAGAAAGGCACCTCAGGGTGTCTTTTCTTTATAATAAAAAAGCTCTCCATAAAGGAAAGCTTTTACGTTTATACATGTAAGTCATCCAAATTAGTGATTCACACAACTCTTTATTCCTTCACATCTTTCATGCTGTAATATCCTAAATTAATAATAATTAAGAAATACCCAACCATAATTCCAGCAGCAAATGTCCACATGAAATCATGATGTTCAATTTCATACATAATAATCGCGCCGAGTATTGCGGCTGCAAACCGATTTATCATTCCAAGCATCGGCGCTTTTTCTTTTTTCACAATGCTGTCTCCGAACTTTTCAATACGCCTTCCTAAAATCCAGGCGCAATACATACTCACTAAAAGGCCAATGCCCCCCCCTACAAACTGGGCTGAAAAAGGTGTCATAAGCCATCCTAATACCATCACCCCTAGCAAACAATACATTTGTATGTTAAATGATCTTAATGCCATACGAATCATGCAATGCTCCTTACCTTTCTCATTAGTCCCATCTTTCGGACTTCAAGCTTTCCGATATATCTTTTTTAAAATGAGGGAATTTGATTTTGCTCACCATTAAATAAGCGAGTACGCATGTGCCAAACGCCACGGAAACTGGATTATTCAAAAAGCATAAAATGAGGAGACACATTGCCGCGAATGGTATTGGCATTCCGATAAATGTCGGGAGTTTGCTTTGCTGCGTGTTAAATCTCGCAAGCCGAAGCATGCCACAAATACTGTAAGCAAGCGCACATATCATCCCGATAGACTGTAATTCTTTCAATGCGACACTATATGCAAGAATAGACGGTGCCACACCAAAGGTAACTAAATCCGCAAACGAGTCCAACTCTCCGCCAATTTCCGAAACAGCATCAAGTTTCCGAGCGACCATACCATCAAAAAAATCAAATAACATACCTGTAATAATAAAAACTGCTCCTAAATAAATATCGTGAACGAAAACAGCGTAAATAGCCAAAAGCCCACATACAAAATTTGCTATCGTAATCATATTTGGTATGTAACTCATAACATGCTTCTCCTCCTTTCTACTAATTGCTTCATCTAAGTTCTTACTCATTAGAATCAAGATCCTTCTGTTTTTCTTCTAATATAACTTTATTTATTTTCGTTAACGTATCGGTCATTTGCTCTAAAGCATGTATATCGATTTTAGAAAAGTACTTCTCAATTAATACATCATCTAAATCAGACAACCGCTCTATATACTTACTACCGTTTGGACCAAGTGTAAGGAAATACTCCCGTTTATTAATAGGGTTTACTTGTTTCGAAATCATCTTCTGTTTTTCCAATTTCGATAAAACTTGGCTCACAGCACTTTTCGATATATTAAAAGTAGTCGCAATGTGATTCGCTGTCGTATTTTCATTTAAATTAATATGAAATAGCATGCTCTCTTGCTGTCCTGTAAGACCGTACTCATCTTTTAGCTCCTGAAATAGTAAAATGTAGAATTCATTATAGGCTCGGTTCATTTCATTAATTATTTCTTTATACGTTCTCGTCATAGCATTCTTCCTCCATGCTGTTATTTCGTTCCGTTACATAGTTAAGTTCACTTAACTTAACTATAGTATACCGTTATGTTCGTGTAAAGGGAAATATAGCTCTATCCTTTATTTACAATGAAAAAAGAAGACATCATTTAAGATGTCTCCTTTCCATACTTAAGACTCCAAACTCTTACCATTCGTCGCAATTACTTCTTTATACCAATCGAAGCTTTTCTTCTTCGATCTTTTTAATGAACCTTTTCCTTCATTATCTTTATCAACATATATATATCCGTAACGTTTTTTCATTTCTCCAGTAGAAGCACTTACAAGGTCAATTGGGCCCCAGCTTGTATACCCGATAATATCTACTCCATCTTGAATTGCTTCTGACATTTCGATCATATGCTTCTCTAGGTAATCAATACGGTCTTCATCATTCACTTCGTCTTCACCATTTAATTGATCGATTGCACCGAGACCATTTTCAACAACAAATAAAGGTTTTTGGTAACGATCGTAAAGTTGGTTCGCTGTAATACGGAAGCCTTTCGGATCAATCGTCCATCCCCACTCTGATTTTTCCAAATATGGATTTTCAACAGAACCGAATACATTCCCGCTCGTTATGCTTTTTAACACTTCTGGATCTGTACTTGTTGCTCGGCTTGAATAGTAGCTAAATCCAATATAATCAACTGTATGCTCTTTTAAAATCTCCTCGTCTTCTTTTTCCATTTCAATTGTTACATTGTTATCTTTAAAGAAGCGCTTTGCGTATCCAGGATATTGTCCTCTTGCTTGTACATCAATGAAGAAGAATGATTCACGGTCTTGTTCCATCGCACGAAAAACATCGTCTGGATTACATGTGTATGGATACGTTGCACCAGCAGCAAGCATACAACCGATTTTTGCGTCTGGAATCATTTCATGACACGCTTTTACAGCTAACGCGCTTGCGACAAGTTGGTGATGCGCTGCTTGATACTGAATTTGTTTTTTGTTCTCACCTTCTTTAAATGCTAGCCCTGCACCCATGAAAGGTAAATGTAAAAGCATATTAATTTCGTTAAATGTCATCCAATATTTCACTTTATCTTTATATCTATTAAAAATCGTTTTTGCATACGTCTCAAAGAAAGTGACAAGTTTTCTACTTCTCCAGCTTCCATACTTTTCTACTAAATGAATAGGAACATCAAAATGAGCCATCGTAACGACTGGTTCAATGCCCTGCTTTAACAGTTCATCAAATAAATTATCATAAAACTGTAATCCTGCTTCATTCGGCTTTTCATCTTCACCATTTGGGAAAATACGTGTCCAAGCGATAGATACACGTAGCGCTTTAAATCCCATTTCTGCAAACAGCGCGATATCTTCTTTATAACGATGATAAAAATCAATCGCTTCGTGTGATGGATAAAACTCCCCTTCTGCCGGTGTAAAGGAATGAATATTCCCCTTCATAATATCCCAACGTTTTTCACCAGTTGGCAATAGATCAACTACCGTCAATCCTTTTCCATCTTCTAAATATGCTCCTTCAACTTGATTGGCTGCGATTGCTCCACCCCATAAAAATCCTTTAGGAAAAATAACTTTAGACATATAGAAAAACTCCTTTATATAAGAATTAACGAGGAAAGGCATTGTAAGTTTTAAAGAATACCTTTCTTCGTGTGAACCTGTATGAAATGTAACTACTATTTAACTCCTAACTCTAGTAAGGAATCTCCAGCTTGAATCTTTTCTACTTCAGTTTTTTTAATACTATATTTATTATAATTTGTAACAACAACTGGTGTTGTCACAACATAACCCGCCTTTTGAATTTCAGCTATATTAAACTCAATAAGTAATTGCCCTTTTTCTACTCTCGCTCCTTGTTCAATATGAGAGGAGAAAAATTCGCCATTTAATTTCACAGTATCCATTCCAATATGGATTAAAATTTCAGCACCTGAATCCGCCGTAATTCCTACTGCATGATTCGTCGGGAAAAGTGCAGAAATCGTACCTGAAACTGGTGAAAACAACTTTCCTTCTGAAGGCTCAATCGCAACCCCTTCACCTAACGCACCTGATGCAAATGCAGCATCGTCAATATTTTGAAGTGGCATAACGGCGCCATGAAATGGACTCAGAATTGCTTCATCATCGTTTGATGCAGCAATTTTATCAATTGTTTCAGCTGATTCTGTAGAATCTTTCTTTTTAGTAAAACCAAATAAATAAGTAAGAACAAAACCTACTATTAAAGAGACAACCATCGCAATAATCGCGCCCCAAAATCCAGCTGTAATCCCTTCTTTCGGACTAATGAATGTTGGAAGCGCAAATATACCAAGTCCACCTGTCATATAAGCTTGCGTACCGAATACGCCAAGTATTCCGCCGCCAATTCCTCCCGCAATACAACTCATAATAAACGGTTTTTTAAGAGGAAGTGTAACACCATAAATCGCCGGCTCTGTAACACCGAAAATACCCGAAATAAAAGCTGGAATACTAAGTGTTTTTAATTTCCGATCTTTCGTTTTCATCCAAACTCCAAGAACAGCCCCAATTTGAGCAAATGAAGTAGCGAATATAAGCGCTAATATAGGATCAATACCGTGCACTGCTAAATTGTTATAGCCAATCGGGACAATTCCCCAATGAAGTCCGAAAATAACGAGCACTTGCCAGAAAGCACCAAGTACTATCCCTGCTACTAATGGACTTAAATGATAAACCCAAAGTGTAGCCTGTCCTAAAAATTGACCTGCCCACGTCGCAATCGGACCAATAACAAGAAATGTAACTGGTACAACGATTAGTAACGTTAAGAATGGTAGTACAAATGTTTTCACAACATCTGGAATGACTTTCTTTAAAGACTTTTCTACTTTCGCTCCAAAATAAGTAGCAAGAATAATTGGAATAACAGATGATGCATAGTTCATTAAAATAACTGGAATTCCTAAAAACGTAATATGAATTGGTGATTCAAACATCGTTCCTGCAAATAGCGTATATAATGGCTCACTTGCTTTTAAACCGGATAGAGCCGGATACACTAACGCTCCCCCAATTGCCATACCAATGAATGGTGATCCTCCAAATTTCTTACTTGCTGTATATCCTAAGAAGATTGGGAAGAAATAAAATAATGAATCGCCAACTGCATTTAATATTTGATACGTTCCTGACTGCGTACTTAACCAGCCTAGCGCTACAAATAGTGCATTAAATCCTTTAATCATCCCAGTTGCAGCTAGTACTCCTAAAATGGGGGTGAAAATGCTAGAAAGAATATCTATAAGACTACTCTTTTTCTTCTCACTCGCATTTTCTTCCTCTGTTTCTTGAAACCCTCCAGCAGCAATAAGCGCTTTATACACATCAGATACATGGTTACCAATTACAACTTGATATTGTCCGCCGCTTTTCATAACAGTCACAACATCTTCCATGCTTTTCAGTACTTCTGTATTTGCTTTCCCCTCATCTTTTAACTGAAATCGTAAGCGAGTTATACAATGTACAACGCTATTTATATTTTCTCTCCCGCCAACATGTTTCAGTATGTCCTTTGCTAACTTTTCATACTTCATAGTTATTTCTCCTCCCTACAATCATCCCATTTATCATTTTTATAAAGTGAAACTGTAATCAGTGGGGGTATTCATCCCCCACTGATTACTAGCCTTCACCAATCGGGCATTTACGGCAGCCCGACTCCCACATAACTTCTTGGCCTCAGCCGAATTTTGAGGTGGGATAAAAGAAAAAACCTAAACTAACCGTAACGACGTGATACATACGAATCACTCCATTACAAGTCAATTTAGGTTTTGCCTGCCAAACAGTAACAATCCTGTTTATTCAATTACATAATTCATTGCGTTTCGTTACACGATGAATGTGCAACGTTACATACACTTTTTCATCTTTTGAAAGATGACTATTATGTGCTTTTTGTAAGTATGCTTCAATTTTTTCTGTACAACAATATGCCTCTTCATACTTACTTTTCACTTGCTCGTATAAAAAATCATCCTCTGCCGAATGCAATTCCTTCTGCATTAAACGCTGGGCAAAGTATCGTAAATGCGTTACGAACCGACTATAATTAAATGAATTTTCATCTAAGTTCATCTTATAGTGGTACTTTACAACATTTAAAATATCTTGGACGATTTTTGTCATCGCCACCGTTTGCTGCATTGCCGGCTCTCCTTGCTGTGCATTCACGAAATGCAAGGCAATTGACCCTGCTTCATCTTCAGAAAGTCTAAAGCCAGTCTTCTCTTCAATTATGTTCAAAGCTTGTAGACCAATTTCAAACTCTTTCTGATAAAATCTCTTAATCTCCCAAAGCAAAGTATTTTTCAGATCCATTCCTTCTTTATGCCTAGTTAAGGCGAAACTTAAGTGATCCGTTAATGTAAGATAAATATAATCACTTAAAGTCCCCGGCAAAACTGTCTTAGCAAACTGAATAATTCTCTCTGTAATCTCTAAATTTTCTACAGGAATTTCAGTTAGTAACCTAGCGAATTTCTCTGATAATTCTCTTGTTTCTAGTACAAAGGTCTTTTCTATCTTAGATTCATCAATCGCATCGCCTACTTTTTTCTGAAACCCCAAACCTCTGCCCATAAGTACAACTTCTGTCTCATTATCCTTCATCGTACAAACAACATTGTTATTTAAGATTTTATGGATTCTCATATTGTTCCGCCTTCTTCTTCTTAAAGTCACAAAAGGTAATAAAAAAACCTAAACTGATTCCAAAAGCTACACTACACCCGTAGCCTCTAGATCAATTTAGGTTTTGCCTGCCGAACAGTAACAATCCTTTTACTTATTAACTTACTTTTATTATACACAACAAGTAAGCGTTTGCAATGATAAATTATTGAACATTTTTTTACAAGAGAAAACAAAGACTAATCATTTCAAAAAGTATTTTTCCTTTTTCGATATACTAATAGTTTATCAGCTGTTGTTTTAATGTATTTAAAACTTTCTTTCTCTCTTCATAATCTTCTGCATCAGCTTCTTCCCAAAGCTCAAGATCAGCCCCTCGCTCAATTAATGCAATCGCATTGTTGCGAACCTCATCCTGAAGACACCCTTTCTCCAATTGTATTGCCGCAAGACCAATATATACTAAAGACATAACCTCTAAATCTTCATCTATATCAAACTCATCTAAATACTCTTCTAAAATGAGCTTAGTTGCTTCTTCTACACTATTATCTTCTTCTAAGTACTCAATAAACTGTTCTTTCACATCACAAGTTGTATCATCATCAAATAACCCAGCTCCCCAAGCGCCCATATTCCACAGCCCCTTCTTTGTACTTTTCTATTATATTTCAATCTTAAATATAATAGAAATTCATTACAAGGCTAGTTATATACATCATTATATTTTACAATTACTATAGGTAATATATATATTTTACCACATGTATCATTCTGAATAATCAAACAAAATTATCGATAAAATTCCATATAGACCCATTACTGGTTAAAATGTTATAATTAAATCACCCTACATAGTTACTCATAGTCAGACTGAGGAACTAGCGTCTTATTAAGCAATGCGCATAACTTAAATAAAAAAGACACTTTACAGTGTCTTTTTTATTTACATTCTATTCATTATTTTTTCATAGAAGTTATCTCTTTTATACACAAAATATATCAAACTATACTTATTTAGAGTTTTCCTTCAATCCAACTACCCGATTGGTCAAAATAGTATTTGTTACCACCAATTGATTGCCAGCCTGTTAACATTGCACCTTCACCATTTAAGTAGTACCATTTACCGCCGATTGATTGCCAACCTGTTAACATTGCACCTTCACCATTTAAGTAGTACCATTTACCACCGATTGATTGCCAGCCCGTTAACATTGCACCTTCACCATTTAAGTAGTACCATTTACCACCGATTGATTGCCAACCCGTTAACATTGCACCACTACTATTTAAGTAGTACCATTTACCACCGATTGATTGCCAACCCGTTACCATTGCACCACTACTATTTAAGTAATACCATGCACCACCAACATTTTTCCAACCAGTAGCCATTTTGCCATCACTGTTTGTATAATACCAATTGTTATTTTTAAATACCCAACCTTCTTTTGTTGTATTAGGGTCTTTATCTTGAGCATTGTTAGTGAGCTTACTCCAGCTTGGATCGTATTTCACCCACTCACCTTTCTTGATTTCATACCAGCCATCTTTAATAGATAACACTTTGTATTTTTCACCCTTCTTAGCAATGCGGACAACTCCATAATTCACTCCTGCACCACTACGAACATTCACGCTTGTACCAGTGATTTCTAACTCAATATTTGGCTCAGCTGGGTTTGTTTCGTTACCATCTACATCTTCTTTTTCGTCTACTAACGGAGGATTCGTTCCAGTACCCCCATTCAGATATCCATTAGCGCCTTCTACAAATGAATTCCAAGTCCCCCTTGTGATAATAATATCAGGGCACTTCTTTCCACTCCATTGTTCATGGCGTCGTAAATTACTCGCGCTGATTCCTTCTTGTTTCATTAAATGCGCTACTAATTTTTTCGCGTTTTCTACCGCTTTATTGTAGTCGCCATCTTGATTAACCGCTATCTCAATACCGATTGATTCTCTGTTTCCTGTACCTGTACCACCATCACCTGCATGCCAGCCATTTTCATTTGTTGGTAGATGCTGATAAATTTCTTTATCATCTACAGTAAAATGCCAAGAAGCAGTTCTAACAGTACCGCTTGTTGCTTGATTGTATAAATACTTTGCATGACTCTCAGCATTCGCACCCGGTGCCGTATTTGCTGTTTCATGAATCGTAATATACTTTGCTTTCATTGGGTTTGCAGGTCGAATATCTGTGTTACCAGCTGGTATAATCCACTCTACAAACGGAATTCCACTAATTGTTCCACTTTTCTTCGTTGCTGATGGATCTGCTGCTGAATACCCTATACGGTTAGAACTACGCATTTTGGGTTGCATAGAGCGAGAGCTTCCATCTCCTTTACCATCTACATCTTTAAACGCATTTTCAATATTTTTTAAAGCTTCCGCTTCCGTGACTTTTCCTGTCTTAGCTTCTTTAACGGTCTCTATATCACCATGAACATGTGCGTCTTTTTCTCCGTCTGCAATTGACAATTGATTCGGTTGATTAACACTCTCTTCTGCTAAAGTTGTTAATGGCACAGTTGATAATAAAGTTAGTCCTGTTGTTAAAGTAATTACGTATTTTCCTAGATTTCTTGTCATAGTTATTACGGTATATTTTACTAGATTAGTAGTAATACCTTCCTCCCCTATACATGATTTTTTCACTTCCAGATTTATGAAATAGAACATTCATTTCATGCATCTGATACCACCAAAATTAAAGAACAGATTTTTCGGAAACTTACTACAATGCATTAGTAAAATTAACTTCTCTCTTGTTTTATACATTCTATCTTCCAAATATTCAATACACTAGATTTATATTCAAACAATAGGTTCGTTAAATAGTAACCTTTGAGTGTAATCATTCCTATTCATTCTAGTTCTCCTAAATATACATAAGTGCAGTGGCGTCCCAGACTATATCATATATGATATAGGAGAAAAGTAAAAGGTCATATATTTATATTGTTGTAAACTTTTATAAATAATATTACATACACAAAACCACTCAAGTATATCATTCCGCATTTGAGTAGTTCTCATTTCTGCCCTAAAAGATATGAATCTATTTCTTAATAAAACTACCATAAAAATTTCAATGTAAAGCAATCGAACTGCATGAATAATAACTAAAAAAAAGGCCCCATTACTGGAGCGCTCAAAAAATAATATAAGTAAATGAATTAAAAGAAATAACAGACAACTAAAATATATACGAATAAACATTCTTTAATCTATATATATGTAATATTACATAAAATTATTTATTATTACATGCTATACTAAAACTGGAGTCGATAATTGTTATTTTCTTCTTAGTTTTAAAGCAATATGGATATACCTTCTAATCGCATTTGGATTGTACAAGGAAAAGAAGACACCTTAATGGGTGTCTTCTTTTCTTATATTTTTATGAATTCTTTTGAGTCGATGCTCTCCAATCACGAAAAGATGTTGGGCGTCCAGAATACGCTCTTTGCTTTGTAACAGCTGGTTTTTCTTCAAGAATAGTTGATTTTTCTTCAGGAGTATTTGGTTTTTCTTCAAGAATAGTCAAAGCTGTTTGCATTTTCTCCAGCTGTTCTCTTAAAGCTTGCTGTTCAATCTTTAAATCTGTAAGTAAGCGTAAAATCATCTCAGAATTAGCCATAAAGATCCTCCTTCTCCCAATACACAGAATAAAATACAATATGTAAACGACGAAATACCGGTGACAAAAATAAATTCGTCAACTCTTATACAGTGAAACTTTAATCAGCCCGAATCCCACCTAACTCCTTTGCTCCAGCCGGATTTTCGGGCGGGAGTTTTATTGCACGTTAATGCGGGATAAAATCCCAAGTACTTTTATTTTTCAAAAGGACCTGCTCAAGTTTATCCGTAAAAACATAAAGTGAATTAAATCCATTACGGAAGGAGGAGTTAATATGGGTTATGGCGGTAGTTGTGGTGGTGGCTGTGGTTTCGGCGGCGGATTCGCCCTACTTGTTGTACTCTTTATTTTATTAATCATCGTTGGAGCTAGCTGTTGGGGCGGCGGATTCGGCTGCTAAGGAGAGGCACTCTTGAGAGTGTCTTTTTTTATGTTCTACATACATATTACTTCATATAGTAATTTCCCAGCACTAAAGGCTACTTTCACAATGAAGTGCACCCCCATTGTATTGTTTGTTTCATATTTATTGTTATTTTCCCTCTCAAAAATTGCACATTTTAAAATTGACATAGCATTTCATTCACCATATACTGTTAACAACAGTATACTGTTATTAACAGTAACATAATCTATTTTAGGAGGTCTATTTATGAAACATACAGGAAGACATACAGGGGCATTCCTTTTATTATTTCTAGCCGAGAGGGATCACTATGGCGGGCAACTATTGCAAAAGTGTGAAGAAGAACTTCCGGTCAATCCAATCGATAGTGCCATCCTATACCGCACACTAAAGAAATTAGAAAACGAAGGTGCAATTGAATCTTATGTAAGTACAGCTCATCAAGATAAACCGAGAAAGATGTACAAAATTACGCCTGCTGGAAAGGAACAATTAGCAGATTTTCAAATGGATATTGAAGAAAAAATGCAGAACTTATCCTTTTTCCTAGACAAATATAAAGACTTAAAGGAATCCGATCATGATTAACGGTATGATCCTTTACACTTTAGCCATTGTCCTTACGGGAATTTCTTTTATGAAAGATCGTAATAAAACGAAAGAAGCTCTAATGAAGTCATGGAAAATGTTTCGCAATCTTCTACCTGCCATGCTCTCCATCATGCTTTTCGTTGGCTTATCACTTTCCGTATTAACGCCGTCCTTCACCTCTTCCATCATTGGAGAGCAGTCTGGATTGTTAGGTATTATTTATTCTGCAATCCTCGGTTCTGTGGCACTCATCCCAAGCTTTGTCGTATTCCCTCTTGGAAATACATTAGTTCAACATGGTGCAGGTCTTCCTCAAGTTGCGGCACTTATGTCTACACTCATGTCAGTAGGGCTTACAACATTACCGATGGAACAAAAGATATTCGGACGAAGCTTTGCTTACGCACGTAATGCATCTGCATTACTCATGTCCCTCCTATTCTCCTATATCATTTGGGTGGTGATGGTATGAAAGAACTAAAAAGATATCGCTTCTTTTTCATCTTACTACTGGGGCTCTTTGTATTAACTTTTATAAATCAATCTTTAGGATGGAGCGCATTACAATTAACAGGGAATAGCATTTTAGATATGCTGTTTCTCCTTCCTCCTGTCCTACTATTTGTAGGATTACTTGATCAATGGGTGAAGAAAGAAACGTTAATGAAATATATGGGCGAAAAATCGGGCATATATGGTATCTTATTCTCTCTATTATTAGGCGGAATTGCAGCTGGCCCCCTCTACGTCGCCTTTCCAATCGCCGCATTACTTTTGAAAAAAGGGGCTAGCATTAAATACATCGTATTTTTCTTAGGCGTTTGGACAACTGCAAAATTACCAATTATCGTATATGAATTTTCTTCATTTGGAGCTACTTTCACACTTATTCACATTTGCTTCGGTTTAGTATTCTTCTATGTAATGGGCCTTATTTTTGAGAAGTTTTATGATCAGGGGCAATTGTTGCGGTATGATGTTACGGAGGAAATGTAAGGTTAACACCCATTGGATAACAGATGCAGAAGATCGAACTGTCATTGTAAAAAAAGAGAAACTAACATTAACAACTTGTTACCCCTTTAACTACATCGGTGATGCCCCAGATCGCTATATTATTGAAGCATCTTTAATTTCTACTAGCTACAAAGAGGTGTCACCTTATAACTATGTGACACCTCTTTTTTACTTTAGAAACATTACCATAATCTTAATTCGACACAGTATAATAAATATATAATACAGAAAATTAAATATTTTGTTTTATAATATTTTTAGAGGTGATTATCTTGAGTAAAAATGTGAATTTACTTCTTCAAATAGTAATTGGAATTACCATTATGATCGCACCTATTCTCATTACAGGGACTATGTATGATGTCACTAAAACGATGGGTGACTTATTAGTTGCAGAGCTTATTATAAGAACACTTTCCCTCATTATTGGACTTTTAGTTATTAGTAAAGCTTTACATCGTTATTCTCAATAGTTCTTCTTACTAAAAAACAGACAATACATACACCACATTTCCCTCGGCTGTTTGAACTATTATTACGAAAGAAATATAAAAAGACATCTTTAATCGTAAAGATGTCTTTTTATATAAAACTTAATTTTCGTTCTGTAAAACCCCCTTTACTTCTACTCCCTTTTTCTCTTCTTTTAAGAATAGCGATACGATAAAAGCAACAACAATAAAGATTAATCCAAGTGCAAATGCACCTTGGAACCCTGACGTTAAACCGTTTAACTTCTCCACTGGGTCCATTGGGTTTGCAGAGCTTTCCATATACTTAGTTGTTCCTGAAGACATTTTCGATATAAATATAGCTGTACCAATTGCGCCAGCTACTTGCTGTAACGTATTAAACAACGCTGTTCCGTGCGGATATAGATCTGGTGTTAATTGATTTAAGCCGTATGTTTGTGCTGTCATGACAAACATGAGTCCAACCATTAATACGCTATGCATAATAATAATTTGTGGCATTGATGTATCAGGAGTAATACCTTTAAATAAGAACATTGCAATCCCTACTAACACAATGCCAGGAACGATAATAACTTTCGGACTAAATTTATCAAATAGTTTACCTGCGATTGGTCCCATTATGGCGCTAATAATACTTCCTGGAAGCATGATGATTCCTGATTTAAAGGCTGTAACGAGTAAAACTGTTTGCAGGAACATCGGTAATAAAGTCATCGTTGAAAATAACGACATCATCACAATGACGATTAATCCAACTGATAATGTAAACATCGGGACTTTAAATGCTCGTAATTCTAAAATTGGATTCTCAATTTTCAATTGTCGAACGACAAAAATACATAATGAGATAAGCCCAACAATTAAAGTGCCATACACTTTCGCATCGGACCATCCTAAATCACCCGATGCACTAAAGCTATACACAAGCCCACCAAATCCTAATGTTGATAAAAGGATAGATGGATAATCTACTTTTGGCCTTGTTATCTCTGAAACATTTTGAATGTACTTCATCCCAATCATAATTGAGATGATTACGATAGGAATAACGATATAGAATAACCAGCGCCAATTCAGTGAGTCAACGATTACTCCAGATAATGTAGGACCAATTGCCGGAGCAGACATCATCACAAGTGCGATTAATCCCATTGTGGCACCACGTTTTTCAGGTGGACAAATAATTAAAATCGTATTCATTAGTAACGGTGAAATTAACCCGGTCGCTACAGCTTGGACGATACGGCCTACTAATAAAACAGAAAATGTCGGTGCGAATCCCGCAATTAATGTACCTACTAAAAATGTTACCATAGCGATTAAGAACATTTTTCTCGTTGTAAGCCATTGCTGAAGTAATGCTGTAATTGGGACTAAAACCCCAACCACCAACATGTAAGCTGTAGAAAGCCATTGAATCGTTGAAGCTGTTACGTCAAATTCTTTCATTAATACCGTTAATGCATTACCAAGTAACGTTTCGTTTAATAATGCAACCATTGCCCCTAGAAGTAATGCAATTAAAATGGGGGTATGTTTTATATTAGAAGTATCAACTTTGCCACTTGCAGGGCTCTTAGTTGTCATATTCATTTACAAATTCTCCTCCTGTTTCTTACTTAAAAAGCTTTATATAAACACGAACACATGTAATATAATATACATATGTAGATTAAAAAGGGAGAATCAATTTTCAGCCACTGTATATTTAATCTACAAAAAAGGAGAATTGTAGATGAATGATAATGAAAAACAACTTGATTTACGTATTAGACGTACACATAAATTACTGTGGGATTCCTTATTTGAATTAATGACGCAATCAAAACAGAAATATAGTACCATCACGATTAACCAAATATGTGACCGCGCGATGGTACACCGAACAACCTTTTATAAACACTTTGAAGATAAAGATGCTTTATTAGCCTTTGGATTTAAACGATACAGCAAGATGATTGCGGGAATACCGGTTTCAGATCGATTAAGTAAACCATTTCAAGTAATGGAACAATTTCTACATCATGAAGAAATCGGTAAAATATTAGAGACGCAAATGTCTGATGCACAATTTATTAGCCGGACACAGTATTTAAGTCACGAAACGAGAAAACAAGAAATAGAAGCGTTAAATCAACTTTGCAAAAATCATACGATGCCAAATGATTTAATCATTGAATTTTATTCAGGGGCAATCACCTCATTAAGCGCATGGTGGTTTAAAAATGAAAGAAGCGTTTCTGCTGCTGAGATGGATAGGTATCTCCACCAACTTATTAACCGAGATATTTTTCAGTTTGAAAAAGAATAACTTCACCATATAAAAAACGCCTATATGAAATAGGTGTTTTTTTGTACATACTACATACCGAGTCTCTTCAATTTTATATTTATAGTCTTTATTAAGATGGACCATAACCAATAAGATGAGCAATTATAACTGCTATTAAACCGATTGAGTATTCAATTAGAATTAAAGGAAGAATCCACCTTGCCCACCTTGTCCATGAAATTCCTGCAATTGCTAATCCAGCCATTAGCGTACCACCTGTTGGAAAAATAATATTTCCAATACCATCGGCGAATGAGAAAGATAATACTGCTGTTTGGCGTGTAATGTCCAATAAATCTGCAAGTGGTGCCATGATAGGCATTGTCAACATCGCATGGCCACTACCTGATGCTAAAATAAAATGAATCGCTACTTGGAAGTTGTACATTCCAACAACACTTAAAAAAGGAGAAATATGTTCCATTCCTTCCGATACTTGATACAGTAGCGGGTCTATAATATGCCCTTGATTCAATACAACTAAAATAGCGCGTGATACACCAATGATTAAAGCTCCCCCGATTAAAGATGCCGATCCTTGTGTAAAAGATTCTACAGTATCATCAAGAGATATCTTGCCGAGGATTGCAATGATTATAGTTAAAATAATAAATAAGGCTGCAATTTCTTTTATATACCACTCGTACTTAATAACACCAAATACAAGAATAATATAATTGATTAAAAAGGCCGTTAATATCCATTTATGTCTTTTTGTTAACTCTACTTTCGCTGTTAATAGGCTGTCTTGCTCATTTGTATCGAATTTTCCGTAAATTCCGCTTGCAGGATCCCTCTTTACTTTCATAGCATGACGATAGACGAATGTAACAGCAATTACATATATGACTACGAATAAAATGAGGCGAAATCCCATCCCCGAATACATAGGAAGACCCGCTATCCCTTGCGCAAGCCCAACTGTAAACGGATTCATAATTGCCGTTGTAAATCCAACGGACGCTCCTACTAGTACCATCGCGGTTCCTGTTATCGTATCAAATCCAACCGCAAGAGCTAGCGGGATGAATAGAGGTACATACACTAAAGCTTCCTCAGCCATTCCCATTAATGACCCGCCAAGTGCAAAGAACAGCATGATAATAGGAATCATTAACTTTTCACGGTTAGCAAGTTTTTTTGCCATCGTTGAAACAAGAGCCTCAACCGTACCAGATGCCTTTAATACACCAAAAAACCCTCCGATAATAAGAATAAAAAAGATAATATTAGCAGCTTCTACCATCCCTGTAGGAATAGATTTTACTGTATCAAAAAATCCAAGTGGCGTTGATTCAATCCATTTAAATGAATTTGGATCTACTGTTGTATACCCATTTTTTTCAATCTGTTCATATTTTCCGGCCGGCAATATATGTGTAATCACAGCCGCAATTACTAACAAGACAAGTAGCATTGCAAATACGTTTATTTTCCATTCTTTTTTTTCCTTTTTTTCTTCTGGCTCGAATGAAACTGCCTTTTCTGATACTTGACTCATATACCAATCCCCTTTGCAATAAAGTGAAACTTTAATCATTGGGGTTGTATCTTCCCCCCCAATGATTATTAGTTGAACCAATCGGGCTTTTACGGGCAGTTGATCCCCTACCTAACTTCTTTGCTTCCGCTGAATTTTGAGGTGGGGGTCTTACTGCCCGTTAATGCGGGATAAAGTGAAACTTTAATCATTGGGGATTCGTTCATCCCCCAATGATTATTACTTTTACAAGCAGCCGGCAGTCTGGTTTCCCCACTACCATGACGTACCAAGCTATCCATCAATTCTTTTATTTATAACACGCTAGGATTTAACTACCTTTTTACTAATTTCATTTACAAATTGGTTAAATAAACGCTGCTGTAGAGCATCCTTTTCCGACATCATTTCTGGATGCCATTGAACCGCTGCTACATAACGATGAGCCTTCGATTCAATAGCCTCTATTACACCATCAAAGGACCATGCGCTCGCCTCAAAATCTTTCCCTAATGTTTTCACTGCTTGATGGTGAAAAGAATTAACCATTAAAGATTTTTGGCCAATAGCCTCATAAATTTTTCCCTCTTCCAAAAGATCTACGGAATGAGAGCCTTGCCATTTACGGAACTGTTCTCGAACATGGAAATATTCTGGCCCCATCTCGTGCTCTAAGTCTTGATAAAGAGATCCACCAGCTGCAACATTTAACACCTGTAATCCTCGGCAAATTCCTAGAATAGGAATATCTTTTTCTAAAGCTTGCTTTGCCAGATTTAATTCAAAATTATCTCGTTCTTCCTCTACAGTACCTATATACGATTTTGGAGTATCACCGTAATAAATTGGATTGATGTCCGCGCCACCAGCCAATAACAATCCATCTAATTGATTAAGTGTGGACTCAATTTGATCAACTTCCTCAATTGGAAGTAGAACAACCGTTGCACCTGCCCTTTGAAGGGAACGGATGTAGTCATAAGAAAAGAGAGCCATATCTTGACCTGGTAGCCCTCGCAAGCCCTCCTTCCCTATTTCACTATGATCAACATAATACCCAGTAACACCAATTAGTGGTTTCATTTTCTCTCACCTCATAATTTAAATGGTTTCGTTGTCTTTCTCTGTTGAAATTGTATCCTCTTAACCTCCCTTTTCTAACAAGTGGTAAAGAATTAAATATGTAAATTATGACTCTACTCATTTCATTATTTCTTTACACACCATTGATATAAGCAAATATCGTGCCAACATTGAAATTTAAGTGATTATTTACATATTTTTAAATATTTTGTCGTTTAATCGGTGTTTACTTTGTTGAAATGTATTATAATTGGTTATTAATTGGTTACATAACAGCCAATTAATAACCAACTTTAGACCAATTACATTCAACTAAAGAGGTGTTCTATGAACAAATTTGAAAACAACCACATTGTATTGATCACCGTTCTAAAAGAAACACGAAAAGCCCTACATCAACAACTAACGGAGATGGTAGGTGACCTCATAGATATCGAAAGTTTTTCTGTAGAAGAAAGTATTCCAAAAGTATTTCATTCTACATTAATTGTGTTACCGAATACATTTACGATAGAAACGGTGAAAGAATTTATTGGGGAAAACTGCGAAGTAATAATAGCAAAACGAACATTAAATTACGAAAACGTGGATCAGCTTTTATTTTTACCAGAAGGAACACAAGCTCTATATGTGAATGATAATCATGAAACAGTATACGAATCAATTGAAACGATGCGTCAATTAGGGCTAAACCACATTGAATATTTTCCATACTATCCTGGAAAAACGAATATACAAATGATCAAGCTTGCAATCACACCTGGCGAACTTGAAATTATCCCTGACTTTGTAGAAAAAGTAATTAATATTGGCCATAGATTAATAGATATTACTACAATCATGTCCATCCTAGATCGATTTCATTTAATGGAGGAATCAGGTAACCACGTTTCTGAGAGATACTATCGAAAAATAGTAGATTTAACAAAGAATTTAGCTAAAGCTCATCGACAACTTCATCAAGTTATTGATGGTGTTGGTGATGGCATACTAGCTATTGATTATGAAGGAAGAATTGTTGTCTTTAATGAATTTCTGGAAAGCATGCTGAAAATAAAAAGTAAAAACGCTATTGGTCATCCGATTGATGCCATTATTGATAATATTGATTTAGTAAACTTCATCCTTTCAAATAAGCAACAAGAAAGCGGGATATTTGTTGTAAACGGCTTGGATGTAATAGTGGAACGTCTACATATAAATGATCAATCGATTATTGTTACTTTTAGAAATGCCCTTAAGACCATCGGATTTGAACGTAAATTGAGAAAAGAATTTGTCAAAAAAGGTTATGTAGCAAAATACAATTTTCATAATATTGTTGGCATTAGCTCTACTATCCAAGACACGAAACAAATTGCCAAAAGGTTAGCTAAGACGGATTTAACTGTATTAATTGAGGGTGAAAGTGGTACCGGAAAAGAGTTGTTTGCAAGTGCTATTCATAACGCTTCCCAGCGAAATAGCGGTCCTTTCCTTGCTGTTAACTTCAGTGCTTTATCGGACGATTTAGTCGAGAGTGAATTATTTGGTTATGAAGACGGAGCGTTTACCGGAGCAAAAAAGGGCGGAAAAATGGGACTATTTGAACAAGCAAATGGCGGCACTATTTTTTTAGATGAGATTGGAGATATTAGCCTGAAACTCCAAGCACGACTCCTTCGAGTATTGCAAGAAAAAGAGATTATGCGCGTTGGCGGAAGCCAAATTATCCCGATAGACGTAAGGATTATTGCAGCAACCAATAAGGATCTACTAAAAATGATTCAAGAAAATGTGTTTAGAGAGGACTTATACCATAGGCTTAAAGTACTCTTTATACACCTTCCTGAATTAAGGGCGCGCCGAAATGACATTGAATTATTGGCTAAACATTTTGTTGCACTATCGGGCCCTAAAGTCAAAATTGAACAAGAATTAATTGAAGAACTTCAAGGATATCCATGGTACGGAAATGTACGAGAACTTAAAAATACGATAGATTATATGCTTGCTGTCCGTACCGGAAACCAAATAACAAAAAATGATTTGCCTAATCAACATTATTTTCAAAAGCCTCCACATCAGAAAACAGATAGTGACCAGGGCGAGAGTATAACACCCTTTTCTACAAGTCCAAACGCTCTTGATCAAGAATCACTTTTCATCCTTACCCTCATCATGAATTATGAAGAAAAAGGAAAAACAATCGGAAGAAGAATTATTTCTGAAAAGAGCCAAGAAGTCGAAATGAAATTAACTGAGGCACAGGTTAGACACCGATTGAACTTCCTGAAAATGAAAGGATATTTGCAAATAAAAAGAGGTAGAGCAGGAATCAATCTAACAAGAAAAGGTTTGGAGATTGTACGTAATCTTTAGTCAAGGTTCGGATTTTCAGATACATAGAGGCTGTTTTATAAACAGCCTTTTTTTTGATGGAATAAAACGTCGATAAATTTAAGTTACAAATATTCAGAATTAATATTAAAATGAAGAATGGGGATAGGGGTATGGGATTTTAAATTTTATACATAACGAGGGAATAGAAATGAAACTACAATTAAAAGCGGATTTAGGGCTACTACTAGTTACATTCTTCTGGGGTGCATCCATCTTACTTACAAAGGTTGGACTCGAAGGCATAGAAGAATACAATTTAATCGCATTACGATTTATTATTGCCTTTCTTTTATCAGGTTTAATATTTTACAAACATTTATTCAAAATCGATTTTAAAACTGTAAAATATGCATTCATACTCGCTTCAGTCTTATTTATCGTTTACATTTTCGCGACTTTCGGCACAAAGTATACGAGCGTTTCTAATGCTGGTTTCTTACTATGTCTCACAGTCATTTTCATTCCGATACTATCAGCTATATTTTTAAAACACATTCCAGAAAAGAAAGTGATAGTAGGAATCATTTTAACGATAATAGGAATCGGCTTATTAACATTAACGAGCGAATTCAAGATCGGTAACGGCGATATATTTTGCATACTGTCTGCCTTATTTTATGCGATTCACGTCATCATCACTGGCAGCGTAACAAAACATGTGAACTCCATTGCACTTGGAGTCATACAACTCGGCTTCGTCGGCCTATTTAGTCTTATTTTTTCATTCATTATCGAAACGCCAAAACTGCCTAGCACAACCAACTCATGGCTAATCATCCTAGCCTTAAGCATCTTTTGCACCGCAGTCGCTTTCATCGTGCAAGTTATCGCCCAGCAATACACGACGCCTACACATACCGGACTTATCTTCTCATTAGAACCTGTCTTTTCCGCAGGCTTCGCTTTCGTTTTCACCGGTGAAACACTTACTGGGAAAGGATACTTAGGCGCGACACTTATATTAGTGAGTGTGTTGATTGCTGAGGTGGATTTTAAGGGATTGTTGCGGCCTAATTATAAGAAAAATATGGAATAGTTATTTCGCTAAAGTACATACACATACCCCCGAAAATATTCGTTTGTATTATTTTCACCCTCTTACCTTATTTTTTTAGATGCTACCTTCGAATAAGGTAGCATCTAAAAAATGTTACAAGGAATTATTATATTTATGTAGCCTGCATAGTTAACCTTTTCTACATTACTTACTGCACATAGTCATACAGATTTTTCGCTAACAATAAACAAGTTACTGTAATGAAAAGAGCACGAACATACCCGCTTCCTTTTTTTATAGCAAACTTGGAGCCAACGACTCCTCCAGCAATTTGAGCAATCCCCATTATAAAACCATACGCATAGTTTACTTGCCCTACATACATAAATATTAACAATGCACCAACATTACTTCCTAAATTAAGAAACTTCGCATTACCTGCTGCTTTTAAAAAATCATACCCAATAAATAAAAGAGCGAACATTAAAAACGAACCTGTGCCAGGCCCTAGAAATCCATCATAAAAACCAATAGCAAAAATAAAAAAGGTAAAAATAATGACGTGTCGACCAGATAATTTCTTATGAGTAGAAATACTACCCCAATCCTTTTTAAATATTGTATAAATAGCGACTGCACCAAGCATTACCAGCATCAATGGCTTCAGTACTTCTGGGTTCATTAAATGAACAGTCCATGCACCTACTATAGAGCCTATGAAAGTGATTGGAAATAATTTTAATGCCGATTTCAAATCAAGATTACCAGAACGATAAAACACAATATTACTAGTTGCACTCCCCATTGTTGATGCTAATTTATTCGTGGCTACTGCACTTGCTGGATTCAGCCCTGTAAATAATAAAGCTGGTAAGGCAATCAATCCACCACCACCTACAACTGAATCAATAAATGCAGCCACAAACCCAAAAACAATCAAAATAATTAATATAGATGGGTCTAAATACAAATCCATACTAGTAGCCTCCCCTTTAGTCACTATTGTAATAGCAACTACCGATTTGCTAAATGTAAAGAGTTATTGTAACGTTAAAATATAACAGCAAACATCGGAGGACGAAAAAAGTGGACTACATAGTGCAACAGCTTAAAAAAATGGGTTTTAATGAATATGAAGCTAAATCTTATGTATCTCTTGTTAAACAGGGGCCTGTCACAGCCTACCAAGTGAGTAAAGATTCAGGTGTCCCAAGAGCACGAATTTATGAGATTTTAAGTAACCTTGTAGAAAAAGGAATTGTCATGAAGGAAGAAATAAATGACACCACTCGCTATTCACCTCTACCTGTTGAAATCTTTTTACAGAAAGCTCAATCTGAATGGCAGTCTACTTATGAAGGAATCAGTGACTCATTAAAAAAACTCGAAACTTCCGAGGAAAAAACGGATAATCGAGTAATTACTTTAAAAGACAAAAAAACAATCATTAGCTATTGTCAGACATTAATAAAAAAAGCAGAACAACGTATTGTCATTTCAATGTGGGATGAGATGTATGAAGCGTTAAAAGAGGAACTATCTGAGGTAGCCGATAAAGTTTCAGTACAAGGTATTACCCTACATGTTGAAAATCCAATTAAAAATCTAGAAGCTCATCGTATCACACCTTATACAGAAACTCTGTCTACAGAACATTGGTTTATTTTATCGATAGATTCTAAAGAGATGATTTATGGACCATCAATTGAAGAGCGTAATATTGCTTTTTATACAGATGACCCCGTTCATATATACTTATTAGAGGATTATGTATGGCATGACGTTTTAGTGAATCGACTTGTCCGACGTAGCCAAGATGATTTGCAGCAATGGATCACGGCAGAGAGAAAATCCTTCTTTATGGGAAAATAAGAAATATATTAAAAGAATCAAAGAATAAAGCATAAGTTAATGGAATGAAAAACTTATGCTTTATTTGCAAATTCATACCCAAGTCTTTCAACTATTCTCCCTCCACAAACCTTCCAAACTCCTTCAAAAACCGCAGCTTAAAACTCCCCACAGGCCCATTCCGGTGCTTCGCCACATGAATCTCCGTCATCTCTTTCTGTGTCGTTTCCTTATCATAATAATCTTCACGATACATAAGCATAATGACATCTGCATCTTGCTCAATTTGTCCTGTCTCTCTTAAATCAGATAAAAGAGGTCGCTTATCTTGACGTGCTTCTACCGAACGAGACAATTGCGATAATGCTACTACACAAACATTTAATTCACGTGCTAATACCTTAAGCTTACGAGAAATTTCACTAATCTCTTGAAATCGATTGCCCTTATGCTTCGGATCACCCGTAATAAGCTGCAAGTAATCTACAATAACTAAAGCCTTCTTATCACCGTGCTTCCTCTTTAGCTTACGCGTTTGCATCCAAATATCTTGCACCGAAATGCCCGCGTTATCGTAAATCTCAAATGGTAATTCACCAATCTCCGCAAATGCCTTACTCACCTTTTCCCAGTCCTCTATCGCAAAACGATGCTTCGGATTTTTCAGCCTACCTCCTGACACTTCAGCTACGCAAGACGCCATCCTTTTTAACAATTGCTTACTACCCATCTCTAATGAAAACAATCCGACCGCCACTCCAGACTTCGCCGCATGCAGTCCAACATTTAGCGCAAACGCAGTTTTCCCCATAGAAGGACGCGCACCAAGGACGACAAAATCACCTTCCTGCAATCCGCACGTCATTTTATTTAGCGATGTATAACCAGTCTCAATACCAGTAATCTCTTTCGCATCTTGATGAAGCTCTTCATATAAATCAACTAACGCATCCTTCAAATCAAACTCACATACACAGTCCTTTTCCTCTAACTCACAAAGTGCTGTAATCGTCTCACCAATAATTTTTTCGTTCTTCTCCGCAATAAGACGCTCTCCCATCTTGTGCCCGAGAACACCCGCCTGATACATTTTCCAGGCACCTCGAACAAGCCCCTCATAATAAGAGAAGTTGGCAGTTGTAGGCACACCATCCATTAACCCTACAAAATACTCCATTCCCCCGATCCCCTCTAAAAACTTCGGATCCACCCTAGAAATGAACGTCACAAGATCAATCGGTTGCCCCTCTTCTTCCATTTTCCGCATTAACTGAAATATAGACTTGTGCACTGACAGAGAAAAATACTGCTCCGTCAAACGGCACTCCTTAATAAGCTCTCCATCAAGTAATAGAGAACCTAACACCGTCTTTTCCGCCTCCACATTTTGAATACTCATGGACGCCACCCGCGCTCCGCTAAAAAGCGCTGCAACTCTTCCTCAGACGGCGCATTCTTCTCCCACTCCTCACACCTCGCCAAAAACTCCTCCGTCTCCCCCGTACTAACAGACGAATCCTTCTTCCGAAAGCTCGCCGTATCCGCTTCAACCTCACATACTTTCGTAAATCCCTTCCCGTGCCACCCTCTCAAAATTCCCTTCACATAAGCAACCGTCCGCTTATTATTCTCAAACGCAATTTGAAGGGCCTTTA
Organism: Bacillus cereus group sp. N31; assembly: GCF_016483245.1. Taxonomy (NCBI): domain Bacteria; kingdom Bacillati; phylum Bacillota; class Bacilli; order Caryophanales; family Bacillaceae; genus Bacillus; species Bacillus cereus group sp. N31. The sequence goes on from NZ_JAEHCH010000005.1 coordinate 119,569, forward strand.
GCACAAGCTCCTCTGACAAATCTTCCATCCACGCACTCAGTTCCTCTACAGTATGAGGAGACAAACTACCGAAATGCTGCTCATAAAAGGAAAACACACGACTTCCCGTTTCTTCCTCTATAACCTCTTCTTCCGCCTCTGTCTCCTCACAAACTGGCTCAACATCATCCACAGCCAAATCACTCGGCATACCGAAATGCGCTAAAAGCATCGGAACATTCAGCTCCTCCTCTACACACTTCTGAAGAAACATATGTACAAACTCCTTATTCTTCACACCCTTCAGCTCACGAAGCACGCACTTCTCCACATTCGTATTCGTCACCGGATTATAACGAAGCCAATTTAAAACGAATAACTCTCGGGTATCCGCATCATAAAGAATCTTCCCATAATCAATGAAGCGCTGCACAAGTTTATCAACAGTCTCCCGATTATAACCCGTCTCCATCTCCGCTAACCGCTTCGGAAAAGGAAAAATCCCACACTGCGTCGTCTTCGAACAAGTTAACAAATACACATAAAAATACCGCTCCTCCGGCGTCAAATCCAAAACAAAATCATCCTGCCAAAAATTCACCTGCACAGTACGATACACCGCCATCCCAATTCCTCCCGTCCTAATTCAAAAATGAAGATTTCCTCTTTGTACTATATATAGGAAGGAGGGCCGGGTTTTTGGCGTGTTATTTCAAAATTTTTTTCGACTCCTACTACGGTGTTTGTTGGTGTTTTTGTTTTGTTATGTTTTTTCTTAGTGATTTATTACTTGGTAGGGGCTTGTAAGGGGCTTAGGAGGGGCTAGTTATCGGTTACTTCGATTAGAAACACTCGATCTGAAAAGCCACCTCGTTCTTCTGCTTTCTTTTTACGGATATTGTTGATTTCTTCTAGTGTTGTGCCTTCGTGTTCGGCTAGGGCGTTTATGAGTTCTAGTAGGTCGGATAGTTCTTCGAGTTTATGTTCTTTTGTGTCTGCTTCTAGATATTCGGTTAGTTCTTCTTGTGTTTTCTTGCAGAGTTCTTTTATGTATTCGTCTTCAGGTAGGATTCTTGTTGTGGGTGTGTTTCCGTTGGATTTTATTATTTGCGGGATTTTATTTCGGATTAGTTTGTTGTAGGTTGGCATGGGATTTTCCCTCCGTTTGGTTTTTCTTCTATTATAATGGAAAAGCAGTTTAACTAGGCGTTAAACTGCTTCATTGCTTCTTTTATATAGTTTTCTTCTTCGGTTGTGAAGAGGGCTGGGAATTCGGACAGTGGAAGATTTATTTTTTGGATTATATCCTCTATATCACTTTGAGGTATATCAAGATAGTTCGTTACTTCTTCTATTACATTGAAAAATTCATTCAAGGTAACTTGAACATCTTGATGACTCGGATCCTTCTCTTCTTCCTTATACTTTTTCAACTTCCCTATCACATCCATAAAACGCTGATCAAGCTCTTCTTTTAATTCCTTATTGTTATAAAAAGCCTGAACACTCTCTTTTAAAAAATGTTCCTCTAACCATTCTTTATTTTCTTTCTCCCATATAAAAGTTTGAAGAAATGAAGAAAATAACGCGACATCCACTCGTTCTTCCTTTTGAAACTTCTTCGTCATCTCATCCATATGCGAAAGCACCTTCGCAATTCTTTCTTGCTCCGCCAAAAGCAATTCTCTTTGAAAATCTATTTGTCTTAAAAATTCTTCAGTCTCAATATCACGCTGCAATATAATATTTTGAATTTCCCCAAGCGAAAAACCGAGATGTTTAAACGATTGAATTTGCTGCAGCACATACAAATCATCTTTCGTATATAACCGATGCCCGCCCTCAGTATAATCGCTCGGCTTTAATAAATTAATCTTGTCATAATAACGAAGCGTCCGCACCGTAACATCCCCAACACCTGCAAACTCACTAATCATCCACGCCATACCATCACCTACTCCGATAACTTCTCTTGCACATATTGAAACATATGAGAAAAACTCATCTCATTCTGCCTACAATATTGAAACAAACCTACAGCAAGCAATACAAAAGGAACATTCCCTCTATAACGATTTTCATACTCACTAATACCATCATAAAAGTACTCATACTTTCTTTTTCGTAAAACAATATAAATCGCAATAAACAACACGGCAATCATAATAAAAATTCGCTTTCCCCTTATCTCCACTTCTTGTTTCATCATCTATTCTCCTTCCACTACATACTTATCTTCTTTAAATAAAGGAATTCGAATGAAATAACGATATGGTTCATCGCGTATTACTTTCCACGCAATAACGATTACTTGAATGACCTCAAAGGCAAACACAATCCAAAACAAAACATCACTAATACGCGAACTAATATTAAATAGAAGAAAGATTAACAAATGAAAATTGAATGCTTTTCGGCAATGGTATTTGTATATTTCATTTTTACGTGCCAGTGTGATGTACATGAGTAGTGGTGAAAAGATTCCTATTGCGGCTGAGAGTAGTAGCATGATGATGGTGTTTCTTTTTTCTTTTGTAGTGGTTTTCATGAATGGTTTTGTCCCTCCTTTTGATTTGTCTTCTTTAGGTTAGGGGGTGACGTTGGGGGAGGTGCAAGAAATATATATAGAAATAAATTAGTATCACTAATATAGATAAAATCAGATTTCCACCTTAATAGAGAGGCATAAGTTCGATCTTTTCAGGGACATTGTTATAAAAATTGTGTTTAATTGGCGTTTATGATCGTTTATGTAACCGGAATTTAATGCTCTAAAATATGCTAATAAACGTTTCCTTTAGTTATGTACGCTTTAATTTACAGTTTTGAGGGACATGGAGAGCACCATCGCCCCAACCTCTGCCAATCAAACATTAATGTATTGATGTTTATCCCCTTTGGTATCATTTATACGGCATATGTATTAAACAGCTTACTTTACAACAACCACGATTTAAATAATACCTCTCTTATAGCTAATAATTTTTATTTACTAACAAGATAGTTTGAAATAATAATTTTTTGAACAAACTTGTTTAAAGAGATTCCAATATTCAGTCGGTTTAGTTAATAGCACTTTTTTCATTTGAATAAACATGCTCTTTTTATTGATTAAATTTATAAGTAGTGAATTTAAGTGCTTGTTATTTAACATAGACAACATTTGTAATAAAAGCCAAAATACCTATAAAAAATAGCCAGGAGGCTTAAAATGAACTCGATTACTAAACCATTTAATCCTTTGAATTTAACTGACGAGTTTTCTCTAACAAAACAATATAACGCTGAAGTTATGCGCAATACTGTGAAGGAAATAATAGGTAGCTATCATCATCAGTTCGATCACCCATATGAATGTATACAAAATGCAGTTGATATCTGTGAAAAACTTTTTTATTCTTTAATACAACACGAAAGCAGCATTGATTATGTACCAACCGTACGGATAATTATAAACCTTAAGGACAATTCTTTAACAGTTATTGATAATGGCTTAGGAATGTCTAAAGAAGTCATCCAAAAATACTTCTTTACCCCTTATGCGACAATCAAGTCTATTATTGATAACGATGAAAGTATTCGTCAAAGAGGGGAAAAAGGAGTGGGTGCTACTTTCTTATCATATGGATGTAATATGATTCATGTAACCAGTAAATCACGAGAAACTGGGGAAATCACATCTGGTATACTAGAAAATGCTTTAGATTGGTGTAATAAAGAGATTGAATTATTACCAATGCCAGTTGTTAAACCTCATGAACCACACCAAGAAATATACAATGTTGAACATGGTACCGTTATAAGAATCAAGTTCTCTGACAACACTAATATTAGCAAATTAAAGGATCATGGAAATAATTGCAATCAATGGGAAGCAATCTTACGGCTACATACTGCTTTAGGTTACATCGATAATACTGAAGATTCCTTTTTTAAATCTTTAAGAGCCGAACTAACTGTAATTACCGAAGAGGGAATCGATAAAAAATTAATCGAAACTGGGTATCTCTATCCTCATTTAACCACAGAATCGGCAATCAATCTCGATACCCTAGTTAGGACAGCAGGAAAATTGAAAGATTCACAAAGAGATATGAATATTTCATGGAAACATTTTAGCTATGATGAAGTTAGTTACATAGTCTCTTCACGCATGGAAAACTCTAGGTATATGAGACAGAATAAGAAAACTAAGTTATCAAACATTCTTAATAAACATAAACCTGAGATATACGTAGCATTCACTTATGGATCTGACTTTTGGGAAGAGAGGAATCACGAGATTTGGGGCGAAGAATTAGATGGCTATTTAAAACATGGCATAACTTTTTCAACAAAAAGCCAAAAAATTGGTGAAAACAAAAGAATTGACTTTACCTTTAGAACTGGAGACTTTAACCGCTTCTTCATACTATTAAATATGAAGAACCTTAAGGGTGATATTGGAAGAAAAAGCCTTAATGAAGATATTGAGGCTTTTGCAAATTTCTTCGCTAATGGTGTGCATGGTACTTTTACCAATAATATTGATTCATTGCGACCTAGCCCCGGACCTTTCGACGAAAACCAAGAATCTGAGCTTGAAGAGATCAAGGATCGAGCTTTAGGCTCAAAGAGCTTGGACATTAAAAACTTATCCTTTATTAAAGAGCCACAAGAAGAACAAGATGTTATTGCTTTATTTTTCAACTTAATGGGCCTTAATATTATTAAAGGATACCAAATATATTCGACACATATTTCTAGAACATACGACGGAGTGGGGAGATTCTTTATCAAAGAACAAGAAGAGAATTATTATTCTACTAGGAATATCTTAGGTGTTTCAGCTGATAAATTCAAGAATGGCATTGTTAAATCTCCAACCCGTTGTTTTTTTGAGTTTAAATATACAACAGATGGTCTTGTGAGAGACATAAGAAGTGGATACAAAAGGCTACAAGATATAAAGTGGTTGATTTGTTGGAAAATCGGAGAAAAGCATAAAAGTGAAGGTATAGGATTAATTGATATAACAGTTCCAGCTCAAATAAATCAGAGGGATTATTATGGCGTGACACACCTATTGACAGAAGGACAAGATAAGGTATACGTAATATGCTTAAAGGAGGTAATCAAAACATTACAAATCCCCTAACAGTCATCAAGGAGGTTTCCAATAATGGAAACCTCCTTTTGTCTTACCAACTCATACACTCTCGTAAGTATTAAATATTTATTCTCAAATCCATTGACCTGAAGAATTTGAGAGAGATCTTCAACTACTTGACTCTTACTCCTTAATGGAACCGCATATACTTTCAGTTTCTTCTCTTCCTCTGCATGTAATATACCCAAATTCAATTTGTTTATTATAGCCCATTGTGTATATAATAAAACCGCTGTTTGTATACGATTATATCCTGTTAAGCATATGTATATTTGAAACAAATCTTCCTGTCTAACCTCTGAACGATTTCCATTCATTAATGACTTCCATTTCGTATCTATTATGATTGGGCTAGACCCATTATCAACAAAAATATCCAGTTTTAATTGGAAAATATCTCGCTTATTCTTTTCCTTTACTAATAACCGATACTTGTTATGCTATCCATGCACAGTATGTTCAGTCATTTTTCATTAAGATCGTACTATAACTTTTCAAATAGATCATCCATCTCAAAAAGGAGCAAAAATGATTCTAACTTACTTTTTCATCACTCACATATCCAGTAGCAACTAACGACTTAATATTAATGGTAAGTTAAACAGTTTTTCACTTTAATACTGATTGGTAGATGTCCCTCATTCACTAATATAGGTTATTTCTCATTGCTATATCTACTAATACAATCTACTAAAAACTTTTCTAGCTCTCTATCACAACAATACACATAACAACCTTTCATTCCACGTGTCATAAGAGTCTTATATGTATTTTTAACAAGAGTAATTAACGGATCTATTCGGCCTTTCTTCGGTTTAGCTGGTTTTGCCCCTTTATCTTTAAATTCATCTCTTCTAATAATTAGAGTGCCATTTTCTTTGTCATATCCCAAATCATTACCAATTATGACACCAACATAGTCCATTTCTAAGCCTTGTACTGTATGTATGCATCCAATTTGATCTGCACAATCTGGATGTATAGCCCAATCAATTCGATTCAGATCATTCCATGGTAGAGTGAAGTTATGTTCTTTAATTACAACATCATGTGCCAATTCTTTTCCCTTAGTATTTTTAGTCCATTCCCAAGCGTAACCTGCTAATAACCTCCCACCTCTTTTTTTAACAATCTCTTCTCTTAATATATGGGGATCAGATATAACTTTAAAATCAAAATCTCCTTCAAGTACTACATTATTATTTTCATCACCAAAAATACTGTCTAGCCATTCAATATAATTACCTGATCCCGAACAACGGTATTGTGAATCCAATTCTACAACATGAACTTCAGCTTCAAATTTTGCTGCTTCTTCTGTCAATAGAGCTACACTTCCAATATCTTTTTTCGATATCTTTTGGGAGTCATCGATAAAGAAAACACTTATTTTAGAAGATCGCATGATTTGTGTAGCTTGATTTTCCCCCACGATTTTCTTTTTCATATGTCCATGTTCTTTTAAACGATGTGCTTCATCACAAATCAATACATCAAAATAATTTTCTGGCGTATCAACATAAGAAGCAGATCCTTTAAATAAATCCCTTAATTCTACAAATCCTGATGTACCAATCATTTTTTTTCGTAAAACTTCCCTAAAGGCCTGATTCGGCGTAATATATTCTACATAAGCCTCTTCCTTTAGCATGTGACTCATCACATGTAATCCAATCACTGATTTTCCGGTACCTGGACCACCTTTTATCAAAATCACTTGCTTTTGATCTTTTTTTGTTTTCATTTGATCATACATATTAACAATTTTTTCATAAGCAACCTTTTGCTCATCTAATAAGATAAATTCCTCATTCCCTTCAATTAAAGACTTAGCTCTTTCTACAAGCTTTTTTGAAGGATGAATTCTCCCTGTTTCAATGGCTGCAGCAATTTCCCCACCATTCCCATTAGAGACTAGTTTGCTTATGTTTTCAGCTAAAACCCTATCGTCAAATTGAAAATATATTGGGGACTCCTGAAGATACCTTTCGTATCTATTATCTAATAAAGGTTCCTCATCTCGATCCATAATATAATTGTGTAAGTATGCACAGGAATGCAAACTAATAGCTGACTCATCGTATAAAGATTCATTAAAATTTTGGAGAAATCTTTTATACGATGACGCTTGATATGAAGGGTGAACTGTTTCGCGCTCACGCCCTCCTAAGAACGTTTTTACAATTCCATCGCCCTCAGCAGTTATTGCTTTTTCCCACTGTTTCAGTTCAACAATCAATGCATTATCTGTTCCTGTTTCATCCTGACCAGTAATAAGAAAATCGATTCTTTTCTCTGTAGAAGGCAGTTTATACTCTAACAGTACATGTGTATCATCCTTTAATTCCACATCACGGAGTAATTTTGCCATTTGCGGCAAAGACCTCTCCCAGGATCTTATTTCACTATCCGAAACAACTTTATTCATTTTATTTAACAAATTATTTTTCAAGACATATCCAATCTGTTTATCACGAATATGCTCCAAAAAATCTTTGGATGTCTCGTTATATATAATCATTTAATATCCCCTTCTCTTTCTTGTGATACAGGGTATTTCTTTGCGTTTTTCTCTAGCTTTCGAATAACCTCTTCTTCTAAATTCACATCCATTTTATCTGCCATTTGAATTAAATATATAAATACATCAGCCATCTCCTCTTTTATATTTTGACGAGAGGTAGCTAATGCTTCTTCACTACTTTTCCATTGAAAGTTTTCCAAAAGCTCATTTGCTTCTAATGAAATCGAAATTGCCAAGTCTTTTTCATCATGATATTGTTTCCAATTCCTTTGATCGCGGAATTCCATAATTTTTTCATAAACGTTTTTCATTATTCTCTCTCCTCTTTCATAATACAAATATCGTTATCTTCTATTTTATCAATTTCCAAGGTTATAAAAACATTAAAAAATCCATAACGACCAACTTTAAAGAAACTTCTTTCCCCGTCTATCTCTCCGAATACTAACAAGCCGACTCTCATAATCAATCCAAATCTAAACATCCTGCACACACTACCTCTTAACAGGAGAAGATTCACTACATTCTGCTCACACCACTGAAATGGACGCATGAAAACCAGCAAAAAACACATTACCCCCCAATAAAGAAGGCCATATCAAAAGCATACTCCAATGTCATTTTGATACAGCCTCATCTTTTCTACCAATACTACTTCTTAATCATTGTAAGGACATGCTGGCATTAAATACTTAATCCACCTACAAAACATTACCATCCTTTAAATAATCATAAAGCTTATTATCCATCGATTTCTCCATAATCATATTCATCGTAACAACAGGTAGTTCTTTTCCATTTTTATCTTGCATTTCAGTTTGTTCTACACTTGCTTTATCAGGTCTCGCTTTTCCTAAATAGTAAAAGTCACTTCCCTCGTCATCATCTTTTTTCACAAAAATATGGACATCAATATTATTTTCTTTAGCATCAATAATTGTTTGAACTTCCTTTGATTTTAATGTTCTATTACTTCTTGTATACCATTTAAGAACATCTTGATTAAGGAATTCATCACCGTAGTCCACACTGGATTCTACCTCATCATTTTTATGGTATGTGATAAATATTGGACAAGTATAGTACTTTGTCTTATAACCATACATAGTTGAGCTCTCATCATTATGCCAATTTAAAAGTTTACAAACATCTTTTCTTGAGTATTTTTTATATACAGTAAGGTTACTATCACACTCATAGTTTTTGCTCTTTTCCCTTGCACTTTTAATAATGTCCATAACCATACGCTTAAAGTATTCATTTTGTTCTAAGCTTTTTCGGATAGAATCATTAAACATATACGTCTTATCGGCCTGTAAAGAGAGAATTGGCTTTTCTCCATATTTCTTTTGGCTGTTTTGCAAGAAAAATTCTAATTCAAAAATTCGTTGCACAGAAGTAATAGTGTCATCATCTGTTAAGCAATTAGATTTTTCAAGTTGTTTTATATACTCATCTTTATCAACTTTTTCTTGCTTTAGTAACAATTCTAATAAAACAATTTCGTTTTTACGTTTTCCATTCAATACTTCCAATGAAAACATTGTTAAAACTTTATTTTCGTACTCTGTTAATGCAGGGACATCTTCTTTCATTTTCAATAAGAACTGATAATAGTTCGAATATCCTTCTGCAAGTACAACTGGATCAATAGAATGGTTTACTATAAAGTCATATAGATATGGAGTTCTTCCTATTCTATTTTTCAACTCAGCAAAGGCTTCCTTCAATACTTTCATTGCTGTTAAATTACTATTATTAATCGCTTTAAAAATTTGCTTTTTCGCTATCTCTTCAAAGTTAACTGTTGAAATACCTTTAATATAACTCGTATCATTTGTATATCTACGTATATTATCTTTATTTTGTGATCTATCTCCTGAAAGAGCGATTGGAATTAAATAGTTATTTTTATAGTTTCCAATAAAATCAATAATCGTAACAAAATCTTTCGAATCGTGTTTTCGAAGTCCACGCCCCAGCTGCTGTATAAAGATAATACTTGATTGAGTTTGTCTTAACATGACAACTTGATTAACACTTGGAATATCAATTCCTTCATTAAAAATATCTACTGTTAAAATATAATCCAGTATGCCATTTTCTAATTGATTCACCCGCAGTTCTCTTTCCTCTTGGGAATGATCGCCGGTTAATGCAAATGTGCGAAAACCTCTATTATTTAAGGCATATGATAATTGTTCTGCCTCATCTTTTCGGCTGCAAAACATTAATCCTGTTACTTTCTCACCAGAATAACCATAGTATTTTACTTTTTCAACTACATGATCCACTCGCTCTTCCGTAACAAGTTTAGATAAAGCAGTTGTGTCATCTATCTTTTCACCATTATATTCAAAATCAGTAACTCCAAAATAATGAAAAGGACAAAGCATATCTTCTTCAAGTGCTTCTTGCAAACGAATTTCATAAGCAATATTGTAGTCAAATAGCTCATAAATATTAAAGTTGTCTGTACGTTCAGGTGTAGCAGTCATTCCCATTAAAAATTTCGGTTTAAAATAATCAATAACCCTATGATAAGAACTAGCACCAGCTTTATGAACTTCATCTATTAAAATATAATCGAATAGCTCAGGATCAAATTGGTGTAAAGTGGCCTCTTTTGAAATAGTTTGGATCGTCGCAAATAAATATTTAGCATGCACTTGCTTATTTGATCCTGATAAAATCCCAAAATCCTCATGGGCTCCGCCAAGAACCTTTTGAAAATCTGATTTTGCTTTATTTAATATTTGCTCTCGGTGAACAATAAACAGCATCCGTTTAGGTGCAAAATTTCTAACATCAAATGCTGAAAGATATGTCTTACCCGTTCCTGTTGCAGAGATAACTAATCCTTTTTCTTTTCCAGCGTCTCGAATAGCTTGTATTTCTTTTAACGCAGCTTGTTGCATTTTATTTGGAGTAATTTTCAACGCTTCTTCAATTGCATTATGATATTGACCCGGTAATTCTATAACTCGATCTAGCAATTTATTTTCTGCAACTTGTTCATATATTGTTTCGTAATTTGCAATCAACTCTTCAGTTAATACTTGAGAATGCTCCCAGACTTCTTCAAATTGATTTTTAAAATGTTGAACAATCTCTCCATCTTCATGCGATGTTAACTTGACGTTCCATTCATAGTTTACCTTCAAAGCATGTGCAGTCAGATTTGAACTACCGACAATTAATGAACAATGTGTTTTGTTATCAAATATGTATCCCTTTGAATGAAAACCAGATAAGTTTGTTAATCTCACTTCTACATTTTCAAGTTTCATTAACTCTCTAAACACTTTTGGTGTATTAAAATTTAAGAATGTAGATGTTAATATACGTCCTTTAACCCCTTTTTGCTTAAGATCAAGGAAATGTGATTTTAAAGTCGCTAGCCCACTTTCCGTAATAAAAGCCACCGAGAAAATAAAAGCTGTGCTATTTTCAAGTTCTTCCAACAACGAGCTTAAAACATTTTCATTTTTCTTCGTATTGTTTACTAATAATTTAGGTTTATATATTCCAGGATGATTATGTTTTTGATTAATAAATCCTTTATATAAAGACCCTTCTAACTTTTGAATGAAATTCTCCATATGATCACCATTTATGACAAATTTTTATACTAATTGTATTACTCACTGATTTAAAGTGCAAATTTATTACAATATAAAAAACTATCCGTATAAAACGAATAGTTTTTTATCAAATTACTTTACAATCGATTCTTTTGATAATTTCTCAATAGTTGGAATATCCGCAGGTGCCCACTCTAAAGCTGATAGTTCATTCGGATATAACCATTTAATTGCTACGTGCTCAGTTAGAACCGGACTTCCTTCAACAAGCTTACAATAAAAAGTCTTCAAATGAACAATACCAAAATCATACTCATAGGCTGTATAATCAATTTGCTCACCAATCTGCACGCTACAATGCATTTCTTCATCAATTTCACGCTTTAACGCCTCTTGAGGTGTTTCTCCCTCTTCTATTTTCCCACCTGGAAATTCCCACATAAGAGGTAGCGATTTAGATGGTCCTCTTTGTGCACATAAAATTTTCTCATCTTGGACAATTACTGCTCCAACAACATAAATATTTTTTTTCATTATGTCCTCCTTAAATCTCACAGAAACTCTATACTTTATGTTTCCACACTTTATAGACTGAAAAATGCCTTGTATATCTTTTAACGACTAATATATTTTTAATCAGTAAGCTAGATTTTATCTAACCCTATCCAGCCCTTTTAATGTCATTAGCCTAACACTCTCATCTCTTTTATATTATATAGAAGTAACTACAAAAATAAAGCCCGATTGAATACTTCCCTCTTAAGTCTCTTTTTTCAGCATTTCCTCATACCTAAAATCACATTGCTCCAACAACAACCTACTCTCCCCACTCCCCTTATAAAAACTCTCCCAACCCCTCTCCCTCAAAATCCCCTTCCAACTCTCACTCTCCACCATCCTCTTAATAACACCATCCCAATAAGCAACCTCTTCCTCCGTCATATCTTTCGGGCCCATAATTCCTTTCCAGTGCTGGAAGATGACGTTGATTCCTTGTTCTTTCCATGTTGGGATTTCTGGTAGTCGGTCTAGGCGTTTTGGTGCGGATACGGCTAATATTTTTATTTTGCCGGATTTGTATTGTTTTTCGGCTTCGGATAGGGTCATGGTTGCGGCGCTGATTTGTTTGTTCGTTAGGGCGTTTATGATTTTTCCTTTGTTTTCGTAGACGAAGAATTGTAGTTCGGCAGGGTTTATGCCGAATGCTTTGCTTACTTGTACGAAGGATAGGTGATCGTCGTTTCCTAGGCCTGGTGCAACGCCGATTTTGAAGTTTTTCTTGTCTTGTTTTAGTTGTTCCATTAGTTGTTTTGCAGTTTCTATGTTTGATTCTTTTGATACGACAACGACTTCCCAGTCCGATGCTAGTGTCGCGAGCGGTGTGAAGTCTTTATATGTTAGTTTACTGTGGCCTAGTAGGTTGTTTGTTATGAGTAAGCTTGAGTTAATCGCCAGTACGTGACCGCCTTTTTGTTTCGTATATTTCCATCCGACGTCACCGCTGCCGCCTACTTTGTTTGTGACAGTAATTGGTTTTGTGAAGATTTTTTCTTCTGTTAGTGTTTTTTGCATCGCTCGTGCTGTTAAGTCCCATCCTGCTCCTTGAACGTTTGGCGCAACGATTTCAACTTTGTCGATGTTCACTTTATTCGTATGGGATTTTTCCGAAGAGCAACCAGCTATTACTCCTGTCATGATCCATATACATAGTAATAATCGCTTTTTCATAGCCCTCGTCCTATGCGATATTTTCGCTCTGGTCGTCCGATAATGCCGTATGTGTACTCTACTGTGCATTCGTTTGTCGCTACTAAGTATTCTAAGTATCTTCTTGCGGTTGTTCGGGAGGCTCCCATTTGTTCGCCCATTTCTTCTATTGTAATGCCCTCTTCGAATCCTTTTATAATCCCTTTCACTTTTTGCAGTGTTAACGGATCCACACCTGTCGGTAAGTTTTTTATGTCTTGTGTTTGCGAAATGCCGAAGAAGTTATCGATAAGTGCTTGATTCACTTCATTGTTACTATGTAATAGTTGCTTCTTTCTTTTATAGTCTTCAATTGTGCGAACGAATTTTTCTAACGTGACCGGTTTTATAAGATAGTTGCTTACGCCGTTTCGAATTGCTTTTTCTAACATATGGTTTTCATTTGCCGCAGTAACCATAATGACGTCAACGTTTGGAAAGTCAGCATGAATTTTCGGTAATAAGTCTGTTCCGATTCCGTCTGGTAAATAATTATCTAATAGAAGCAAATCGATTTCTTCCATTTGTAGTAGTTCCATCGTTTCTTTCGCGTTCAATGCTTTCCCAATCACTTTTACGTCCTTTATTTTTAATAAAAACTCTTCCTGAATTTGCGCGACGCGGAAATCATCTTCTGCAATTGCAACCTTCAACATATGCCCATCCCCCTGTTTGTCATGTACTTTCTCTCAATGTTTTCGGAAGGTAAATTGTAAAAATAGCTCCCCCATTTTTCTCGTTTTGAATTTCAATTGTTCCCCCTAGTAGATCTACCATTTCTTTTACATTTGCTAGCCCGTAACCACGATTATTTCCTTTCGTTGAAAATCCTTTTTGAAAAATGGTCGTAATTTTTTCTGCCGGTATCCCTGCTCCACTATCTATTACTTCAAACACAATGTCGTGCCCAATATCCGTAACAAAGAAGGAAACATTCTTTTCCTCTTGCTCACTCACCGCATCAAACGCATTGTCGATTATGTTTCCAAGTATCGTAATAAGGTGCGAAACTTTTATATGATCTGGTAACGGATGAAGCGCACTATCTCCTTCAATATGAAAATCAATTTTCTTCTCAGACGCTGTTCCGATTTTTCCTAATAAAATAGCTTGTACTTTCGCATCGTGAATTTGATGGAATAAAATATGATTTTGGCTTTGATGAATATTAGATTCTTGCTGAATAAATTCAATCGCTTCTTTGTAGTGCCCTAACTGAAGTAATCCTGATAAGACGAAAAGTTTATTTGTAAATTCATGCGTTTGAGCACGTAAGTCCTCGGAATACTTTCTTACCTCAGATATTGTATTCACTAAGTTTTGCAGTTCTGTTTTATCTCTAAAACTACATACAACGCCTACCGTATTATTATTTTCAAGTATCGGTGTCCTATTTAAAATAAACACCTTATCTTGAAACGCGATTTCTTGATCGTTTTCTAACACTCGTTCCATATTAAATTCTGGTAAAATCTTCGAAATTTGTTGCTGCATATAATCACCATTTACATGTAACATTTCTTCTGCCGACGTGTTCATCATCGTAATAAAACCGTTTTGATCGATAGCAATAATTCCTTCTTTTATAGATAGTAATATCGCGCTGCGTTCCCGGTATAGCGCTGCGATTTCATTCGGCTCTAAACCGAGTGTATCTTTCCGAATGCTACGTGCTAAAAGAATGCCACCAACAATGCCGGCTAGCAATACAGCTAAGGAAAAGAGTATAATTTCTTTCGTTCTGCTCAGTATGTTAGATTGAATACCTTTTATTAAAAACTCTACTGTCACAACACCAACTACTTGATCATAGTCTCCGTTATGAACAATAATGGGTGCTTTCGCCATTAAAGCAGGACCACTTTCGCCATTTCCTTCAAGCGTATAATAGCCACCAAAAGTGAGTACTTCATAGTTATATGGATTGTTACTCTTTGTGCCAATTAACTCCGAATTAGAATGGGAATACATCACCCCAAAGCGATCTTCTATAATGACATAATCTGCACCAGCTTGCTCACGAACTTGTTCCGCAATAGATTGGATCGTACTTTTATGCTCATTATTTTGAAAAGCATCTTTTATAGCTGGCATAAAAGAGAGCGACTTCGCAGTTTGCAGTGCTAACTGCTCCACTTGACGCTTCGTATCAACGGACTGAATGTAAACAAATATTCCCGCTAACAGGAGAACGACAAATAAAATTAACGCGATAATTAGGCTTACTATTTTCGTTTGTAATGACACTTTGCGTGATTTCTTCATGCTTCATATCCTTTGATAAAATATTCTAAACTATCAATCTCCTTTTTCTATTATTATGACAAAACGAATAATGAAGCAACTATTAAAACTCTCCATGTACATAAAGTACAAAAAGAATAAAATTGTCATAATATTGAGATTTTATTCTACAGATAGTACAATTCAACTACAATGAACGCGCTTTCATATATACCTTTTATTTATAAGCAAGAGGAGGAATGATTATGGCTCAAGCAAACTCAAAACGAGTCGCGGGCAATATTTTCAAAGGTTCAGTCGGCAATTTAATTGAATGGTATGACTGGTACGTTTACTCTGCTTTCGCTGTTTACTTTTCAGCAGAGTTCTTTCCTAAAGGCGATCCAACGAGTCAGTTACTGAACACAGCGGCTATTTTCGCAGTTGGATTTTTAATGCGCCCTATCGGAAGTTTATTAATGGGCCGCTATGCAGATCGGCACGGACGCCGGGCAGCATTAACGCTTTCCATTACGGTTATGGCCGGTGGTTCTTTAATTATCGCCTGTACCCCTAGTTACGAAAGCATCGGTATTATGGCGCCAATTATTTTAGTTCTTGCCCGTTTACTACAAGGATTATCACTCGGCGGAGAGTACGGAACTTCTGCCACATATTTATCTGAAATGGCTAGTAGTGGTCGCCGCGGCTTTTATTCAAGTTTCCAGTATGTCACGCTCGTTGCTGGGCAGATGGTTGCGTTAGGCGTTCAAATTGTTCTTCAGCAATTACTAAGCGAACCAGATATGAAAGCTTGGGGCTGGCGCATTCCATTCATTATTGGAGCGATGGGCGCAGTAGCTGTATTATGGCTTCGCCGCACGATGGATGAATCGGAGCAATTTGCAAACATAAAATCACAAAAACGCGAAAGCGCAGGAACCGTTCGCGCGCTTATGAAACACCCGAAAGCAGTATTAACAGTAGTCGGCCTAACATTAGGAGGCACTGTCGCATTCTACACGTACACAACATATTTACAAAAGTTCATGGTAAACACAGTCGGTCTTCCGAAAGAAGTTGTAAGCTGGATTAACTTTGCCGCACTACTTATTTTCGTTGTACTTCAGCCAATTGCGGGGCTACTATCCGATAAAATTGGACGCCGCCCACTATTAATGGCTTTCGGTATTCTCGGAACATTACTAACAGCACCAATCTTCTTCTTCATGGAAAAAACGACAGAACCAATGGTAGCATTCTTACTCATGATGGTCGGCCTCATTATCGTTACTGGTTACACATCGATTAACGCAATTGTAAAAGCAGAACTCTTCCCAACTGAAATTCGCGCACTTGGCGTAGGTTTACCGTATGCGTTAACAGTTGCGATATTCGGTGGAACAGCAGAATTCATCGCATTATGGCTAAAGAGTATCGGAATGGAATCACTATTCTACTTCTACGTAGCCGGATGTATCGCAATCAGCTTTATCACGTATTGGCGTATGGATGAGTCATCGAAGACTTCGCAGATTGAGGCGGAGCTTGGTGGGGATACATTAGTTAATAATAAGTCTAGTTAAAATTATGTATTCTATTATCTTCGTTTATCTAAAAAAGCATAATTCACTAATATGCAATTTAAAAACCTCTACTTATATGTAGAGGTTTTTGTATGACGAAAAAACACGTAGTTCCATTGTTATTTTAAAAACCCCAAATTCTTCCTCATCTTAAAGTGGAACAAATTTATTACTTAGAGTGTCTAATAAGTGTATTTCTAATATGAGTTGTCCAGATTGGATACAACATATCCCGTTTGACATCTATTTTTATGTATTACAAAAAAATGAAAGGACTTATTATTCCCAAAAGTAAAAAACATGTATTGTAATACTTTCACAGGTGAACCATTACAAGTGGAAACAAAAAAGAAATAACGCAAACTGTGACTTATCAATCATATAAAGTGAAACTTTAATCAGCGGGGGTCTTACTGCCCGGCAAATAGCGGGATAAACGTTTTGGATGTCATTTAACCTGTGAAATTTCAGCTGCAGTAGTATTGTTACCTTATGTCATCTTTAATTGCATCGGTATTTAGAATACCTAGACAAAATCCATATATTCTTGAAAGAGGTTGAAAATTTATGTTCGTTTTAAACAAGTTCCATAACATTTTACATTACAAAAAGATTGTACCTGTAGTATTACTTTCATGTGTATCACTTATAGGCTGTTCCAATAGTAATGCTCAATCTGAACCACCTAAACAAACGAATCAAGCTAATCAAATTAAACAAGAAAATACAGGAAATCAATCTTTTGCTAAACTTGAAAAAGAATATGATGCTAAGCTTGGTATTTATGCACTGGACACAGGTACGAATCAAACGATTGCTTATCATTCAGATGATCGTTTTGCGTTTGCATCTACATCTAAATCATTAGCTGCGGGCGCTCTTTTACGCAAGAACTCATTAGAAGCTCTTGATCAAAGAATTACGTATACTCATGAAGATCTTTCTAATTATAACCCAATTACTGAAAAGCATGTTGATACAGGAATGACGTTAAAAGAACTTGCAGATGCTTCAGTTCGATATAGTGACAGCACAGCACATAATTTAATTCTTAAACAGTTAGGAGGTCCCTCTGAATTTGAAAAAATCTTGAGAGAAATGGGAGATACTGTTACTACTTCAGAACGATTTGAACCTGAATTAAATGAAGTGCATCCAGGAGAAACACATGATACCAGTACACCAGAAGCGATAGCTAAGACACTCCAATCATTTACATTAGGAACTGCACTTCCAATAGAAAAACGTGAGCTATTAGTAGATTGGATGAAGAGAAATACAACTGGAGATAATTTGATTCGTGCTGGCGTACCAAAAGGATGGGAAGTAGCTGATAAAACAGGCGCGGGATCTTACGGAACAAGAAATGATATCGCAATTATTTGGCCACCAAATAAAAAACCGATTGTTCTTGCTATACTTTCTAATCATGATAAAGAGGATGCTAAATACGATGATAAACTTATTGCAGACGCAACCAAAGTCGTATTAAATACCTTAAAAGCTACGGAATAAAGGATAATAGGTTAAAAGTTTTCTATTTTAGGCTGGTGTTTTTATCAACTAGAAATTTAATAGTGTCCCAAAAACGAAATGTAGTGCTAACTTGTAATAAAAAGCTCATTTTTACGTTCTGGGGTGGTTCTATTTTCTTAAGGTGATGGCGATTTGGTGCTATCCCTAAAACATCTGGACTTTAATAGCCAACTAAAAAATGCAAACAAAAAGACCCTTAATCAGTCGTTTTGTTTGCATTTCCTTTTTCTAAAACCACAGAAAAGATAAGTGCTATAGTTAACACCATAATAAATCTTACTTCACTTCCATCACTTACAAAAAATGAATACAAAGTATACATTAAAATTAATATTCCATAAATAATTTTGTGCAATGTACTCCCTCCTTTTTGCTATATATATTTTAGTATAAAAGTTTGATTCAAGTCCTATATCCAAATGAAAATCACCTGTTATATACACAAAATACTTTTCTCTTGTTAATTTATCTATTTTCACTATATTTATCTATTTTCTTTTTATAACTCAAACTTCTTCGCATCGTACTTTTCTAGAGTTTGCTGCAATTCATTTTGTTCATATGGAATATGTTGATCTGTCTGTACATCTTCAACATTTTCTCCACCTGTTAATAATTTCCTGTACTTAAAAGAGTGCCCTGTTAATACTGTTGTAATCATTTTGTATTGCCCTCCTTTTGTTTGATTACTTGTATCATAAAACAAGTATCTGAAGTTGATATGTAGTTTACCTAGAGTGTATGTAAATTTAAAAAATCTCTAATAAAATGTTTATGTTGTAACGTTACTACCAAAATTAGTGCTTCCAACACCATGATTTGAAGAGACAGTAACCCATATTCTAGCTTGAATTCCCGCTACAGTTCTATATTGAGTAAAACCAGTTAATTCCTATAATATAAAAAGAGCATCACTTTTTGGATGCTCTTCGTTATAACTATATATTATTTAATTTCCTTCTTTTGCTGGTACCATTTTTCCTTCTTGAGAGTCTGTACCCTCTGTTCTTTCAACAGTTTTTGCATGTTCTAGTTTTTCAGGGGCTCCCATTTCAAATCCAGGTTGAGAATCTGTACCTTCTTTTGTTGGTACCATTTTTCCTTCTTGAGAACCTGTACCTTCTGTTCTTTCAACAGTTTTTGCGTCTCCTTTAGGAGTTGCTGGCACTGCATCTTTAGGTAAATCAAAGTTTTGTGAGAAAGACGTTGTTCCATCTGCACTCTGTGTAATCACTTGATTTGAACTATTTTCATTTGACTTTAAATTGTCCATTTTCGCATCATCTGCACCTACTGCACCTCCCGCTACCAATCCTGTACTTAAAAGTGCCCCTGCTAATAACGTTTTAATCATTTTTCATTACCTCCTGTTTATTTTTAATATTCATCAAAAAAGTATCTAGAGTTAATGTTTTAGTCATTATCTTTATCTACTTGCTTTTTGATTACATTTAGCATAAGACAAGAATCTATAGTTGATATGGACTGTATCTGGAGATTATGTAAAGAAAAATAGAGGATCAATTGTATATCCTAATGGATGCTTAGACAAGATTGAAACTTTATATGAGTTTGAACAATTGAGTTCCCCTTTGTTTTTGGGTGTGAGGTTTTTAGCTGGAGTGAAGTGAGGGACTAACCTTTTCTAATTTGAAAGCAAACTTTTTATTATTAGTTTACATTCGAATCTGTAAAAATATTGACTTCATCCCAATTCCCCTGATATCCTCAAAGTTAGCAAGAAAAGTATACATTCAACGCGTTGTAAACAAGGAAATAGAAGGTAAATAATCAAAAAAACATCTCATTAGGCTTCAGCTGAAATACATGTAATTTTAGATTAAAGTCTGTATTTTTTTCCATTATCAGATTACAAAGTAACAAAAATGTACAGTATTGTTACTTTACAAATAATCCTTAGCATGGATTTTATGTTAGTACATTGGCTGTACCCCTAATTAAAAAGATGGACAATCTTTTCTTTCTTTTTCAGATGACTTTACTGGCTGGTTAGATGGTAAAGGTTGGAACTGGGATTATATTTAAGTACAAAATAGCAACAGAAAAACATACTATGTAACAGCAAATAAAGCTTATGTACGTGTGAAGTAATACTAAGAATCCCCTTTATCTAATAGGATTCTTAGTATTACATTAATTTGAAGTTTAAATAACGATATCTTGATAACCAACTTCTACAACTTGTTCATTTTCAAATTTTACCCCGACACCGTCCTCTTCCCAGGTACAATTGAATATTAATCCAACTCTTCTAATTCCATCTTCAAAATCTGGTAATATAATTAACCCAACAGGTTCCACCAATTTTCCTAGTTTTTGAATAGTTGTTATAATCGGCGCTATTTTATCAGCAGATTCAGCAGATTCATCACCTACCATATCTCTATATTCCATATATTCTTCTTTATAATACTCAAATATTGCTTGTTCAGCTTCTTTTGTAAGTTTGTTTATATCAGTAATGAACTTCCTATATGCTTCTTCTTGAATTTTAGGAATTAAATCATCTTCTTCTCCATCAATAGTTAAAGAAACTATTTTTTCCTGCCCAAAAATAGTTATCTTTTGTTGTCCGCTCCAATATAAATCGTGAACAATTTCACCAAATAATTCATGGTTTATTTTTTTCATAATTTTATTCTCCTGAATTTTTTTTCGATAACCAATTACGCCCATATTCCCCGAATAAAAAAAATAAACTCATGTTAAACTTTTCTTATTCTTTAGGAACACAGCTATTACATTTCCATTCTTATCAATAACTACTCTCAAATTGTTAATACGCCTTCAATTAGCTGTAGCACCAATAGATTCTTTGAAAGTTTGTTCGCAACAAATAGTATGATTATAAATTTTAAAAATAAATGTTATAGTCACCCGAAATAAAAAGCGTGAGCTATCTAGCCCACACTTAAGAAGAGTCTTAATTTAAATGTTTTTATAAAAATTATTTTTTAAATTGTTATTTTTATACATTTTTTTTGTGCTTGTCCCCATATCTCAATTAAATCTCTAAGTTCAGTTGTTTCTATTTTACATATATTAGGATTATGATTAGAATATAAATCGACTAGCTGAGTTTCTTCTTTTTTCACTTGAACTGCACATAGATTACCTTGAAATTCATTATATTCTTTTATATTGTTTAATACTTCATCGATTTGTTGTAACCACCATTTAATGGGAATCCCTTGGATATCATCTTCTAAAAATGTGGCTACAATTTCTATTTCTTTAGGCAATTCTATTTTTAAAGAATCTACATCTTCATATTTTGTTATTTTATAATCATATTTCATTTTTGGTACCTCACCATCTTTAGTACTTTGGATAAACAGTTATAATTTTATCATTAATAAGAACAAATCTAATTTCCATTCCCTCAGAAGTCTTACCAGAATATACATTGCCATGTCGATGTCTTTTATTATTAAAAGCCTCATGAATGGCTTCCATTACTTTAGTTCTATCCCAATGTTTTTGGAAAAAGGTCGATGGTGATTCCTTTAGAACCCCATTAACTTCGATTTCAGCAGTATATACACCAAAACGATTAGGTGGTGACTCAGTTCCAGGTTTTATTTTTCCGCCTCCCATCATACTCTCATGATGGTACCCACCAGGTTCTCTATTTCTATTAAAGTTTCCATGAAAAAGATGTTCAACAGCTTTATTATTCAAGAAAACAGAATTAGGGTGTGCTTTGAATTTATCGAAGAATAAAAAAGTATCTTTAGCTTGTGTAAAAGTATTACCTGTAATATTGGATTTTAAAGTAGTTCCACCAGCAAAAGCAAATTGGTCTTTCAATGGTATTTGATTCGAAACGGAAGAGATACCTTCTGAGAATTTTGCTAGATTCGCGCCTTCACCGAGTGTAGTTATTTTCCCTACTCTGCCTATCCCTTTATCCCCAATCCATCCTATCCCAACTTCCATAAAAGTACTTGTTCCCCATTTTGCACGACTTTCTGCATCACCATGCCAAAAATCATTCACAAATGAATCAGAAAAAGTATTATACATGGTATATGCTGTCTCTAAGGGATGACCTATAGCATACTTAATATTTTCTTTTGTTACTGTATCATCTAGTGAATTGAATCCTTCTACAATCCCTCCGATAACTTGCCCAGAACCAACATAAAGACCGCCTATTACGGGCGGTCAATTTTTTTATTAAGTGTTTTTTAATGCTTGTTTTAGCGTTTTAACTGTTTGTTCAAGCCATTCTAATGGTGTTATTTCTAATCCTTCAAAATATATCCCATCTGTAGAAAACTGTATGTACTCATTTTTTTCTTTATCACTATAATCACTTTGAATAAATTCAGTTAGAAAAATAATAGCGTCTTGTAAATATTCCGTACTTTCTTCTTCAAGTAACTCTTGGAGTGCTTCTTCGTAAAATGTATCTTGATGAAATGTTGCTGCTAAGAACTGATAAACCGGATCTTCTGGATTTTTTTTAATAGCATATATTTCTTTCCTCTTATTTTGTGCTTGTCCCCAAACCTCAATTAAATTTCTAAGTTCATAAGAAGCAAATAAATTATTAAAGGATTGTAACCCCTACTATAAGAAATACTATTATTACCAAAGGAAGAATGATAATCATAAAGGACACTATTATTGTTAATAATGCTTTCCATGCTGAAAATTGGTGTGCTTCTCCTAAACATTTTAAGGAAATAATGATAGTCCAAATCCCAATAACTACATCAATTATGGCAAAAATAATAAACAAAATCGTTAAAGTTATGCTACTATCCATTTTCGGTGTCTCACTCGTAAAGTTTTCTATCCCAAACAAGAAAAATGAAGGCACCCAAACTAGTATAAGAGAATAAACATAAGGGATATAAGAATAGGCAACTGAGTAACGTGTTTTTTCAAAGGTACCTTGTCCACCAAGTTTTTTTGCCACCCAATTAAATAACGCTGGTAGCAAAAAATAATAAGTTAAGAAAACAACGAAGGTACCGAATATAACTATTGAGATTATTGAAAATGGACTACTTATTGAATCCGCCACATTTTTAGAAGATGCTCGATCTAAAGTCTGTACGAATGAGCCTAATAAAATGAGTAAAAACACATTCTTAGGTTTGGATATAAAAATTTCTTTCATTGTATCACGTGGTTTTGTCCAAATGGAGAACCAAGGATTAAGTGCACGTTTAAATTGATTTTCTGGAGTTTCCATATAAAAAAACATTCCCCTTTCTTAAAACATATTAAATATAAATCCCTAATTATCCCAGTTATGTACATAGAAATATTAAAGCATAAATAGTCGATTATTTAAATATAAATATTCAATCATTTAATTTCATCTGAAACTTAGGGGAGTGCTTCTTAGCAATTACCTCTATATTGTCTTGCATTTTTAACTGTGGGCTGAGTAGTTACTTTCATTTTTGAGTACCTCATATTCTTTAATACATTGGATAAACAGTTATAATCTTATCATTAATAAGAACAAACCTAATTTCCATTCCTTCAGATGTTTTACTAGAATATAATCTTCCACTTATACATCTTTTATTGCTATAAGTCTCGTGAATGGCTTCCATAAGAAGAATGCAATTATATACTTGAAATTCAACAAATTCTCTTTAAAATCCTATACGTATTTTCCCTCCATCTTCTATATGCTTCCGTAAATAATAATACTTATGGAGTTCTATAATCATATAAAACAAAACAAACGAAATCACTGTGCATGCACACATAAATACAATTGCCCCCATCTGTTGTGTTGCAATGCTAAGAATTATATTAGCAATTAACTGCCCCGATCCCGCTGCAATAGCTGCTACTTTTACACCACCAGTTCCTTTCGACGACTTTGATTCTTTTCTTGGTTCCTGAAGTTTTTCAATATGATTTTTATAAAAAAGATACAAAGCAAAACCATACAAACCAAATGAAAGAATAAAATAGATGGGAGTTTGTAATTGTAACACTTCATAAGCATATTTTTGAGTTATAACCAATAATCCGACTGAACATATGGTGCCATATACTCCTCGAAATAGAGTGTATTGTAATTGTCGTTTCCGAGGATTGATAGCAATCCATATCGCCCACAAATTTAAAAAAATAACTGGAGGAGTTACTATATATACATAGAGTAATCGAAAAGGATTCGCAAAAGCAGGCAAAAGAACAAACACATCTGCCCCCAAAAGGACAAGACCAATTACGTGGACCCTTATTTCATTTACAGGATAAAGAGCCATATAATGTGCAAAAGCTTTCTTATTAAAATCCATATTTTTTTTCATGTTAATTAAACCACCCTGCTACTGTTCCAATCGGTAAAAGTTTCATAGCTATTTATTCTCCTTTTTTCTAAATTTATCCATAATATTATGAGCAACTATATTCCATAGTAAAGAAAGTACGGTAACAAAAAGTACAGCTAAAGAAAAATAAATCCTATCCTTCCATGTATCATGTGCAATCATGCCCAGTATAATCATTATTAACGCACTAACACATATAAATATTTTTGAAAATTTTCGCATTCTATTATCTCGATTCCTTCTCAAATTTAAATGAAACTCCTGCGGAATCTATAACCATACCCACCTATTACAATCTCACCTTTGGAACTTATATCATAATCACCTAATACAGGTATATAATTAGGTATCTTAATTTTAGTAATTTCCGCTTCATATGTTTGCAACACTATCAACGTTTCAAATGTCCTTTATACATTCCTTATTTAACCCCAAAACATTAAAATATGAATATTATAAAAATTAACTATCTACTTCCCATCAAAATTACGGTAATCCTATTAAGCCTGGGGTTACTCCTTCTACCTTCGCCCATTCAAACGAGCACTCAACTAACATTTGATTCTTACACTTAATTCTTAATAAACCTTCTTCTATCGTATTTATTTCAAAATAATCAATTATATTTTCTGTCCCTAAACCTTTTATTGTTAAATTATGAATAGTAAAGAAAGATATCTCTACATAAATTACATCCCACTTATCCCATCGTTTTGGCTTGTTTTCAACATTTTCCTTTGTCATCAATTGAATAACTAAAGTAGGACCATCTCTTTTAAGACGCACATCTAATAACTCTGATTCTTCAAACTTTGGTATTTTCCCAAAAATACTAATTAACGCTTGTGGATTTAAAAATTTAAATTGATCAATCATTTTTATACTTCCTATTTTTTATTTCTCTTCTCAAAATAATAATGATCCTCCATACGATCTACCTGTCCTGTTCGTGTATTGTATTCAGGTCTTACATTATGATGCGGTGGCTGATCTCCAACTCCACCTTCTCCAAACTTATGACCCTCTGAATGATCTTGATTGACCTTTTACTTCATATGTAAATTCTCGAGTCATAATAGGCTGTTTATTATCATTTAATATCCTTTTACCATTACTATCTGTTAATGGTACCATTTTTTGACTAATCGGGTGTTGAAATCTAGATATATTTAATTGTCTTTTAATTTCTTTTAAACTAGCTCCCCTAGATTCATGAGAATTTTCCCCCTCAATCTTCTTAACTTGGGGATAATATTAAAAAGACTTATGCGTAATTCACATAAGTCTTACTTTTGTTACTCATAATTAATTATTCGTCCTCGTCTTCAAACTCATATAAGCTATCAAGTAATTCTGCAAAAGATGAACAAACAGGATAGATTGATTCTTCCATTTCTTCTTCCTCATGGTCCCAAAATACGACTGTTGGTGACTGAGGATTATTTCGGTAATCAAAGCATAGAAGGTTACCAAACGGGTCTCTAGCAAAAGGATATACTTTATCTACCAATCTATCTTTTATACTATTATATGTTTGCAGCATAGAAATTTTTCTCTCAGAGTCTAAGGTTAAAAGATTATTAAGTGAATCTTCATCCTGATTAGGAATATTGAATGTATCTGGAGTAGGATAGCCACCATCATATTTCTTTACACACTCAATAAAATCATTAGGAAATTTAATACCAAAGTACTCTTCTAATTGTTCAATTTGTTCATCTGTAACTTTTTTCTCACTTACATTAATCCATGTAGTGTTGTTCATAATTATAAAACTCCCTATCTTTTCCCAAAATTTTATATCCACCTGTATGACCAGTATCGTGATGTATCTGATAATCTACAAGTTGTATTCGACCAGGTTCCTGATTATGAAAGATTTAAAATTAATTCTGCTAAACTATCACAGATTACTTCGAAGCTTCCGCTTTCATAATCTTCTAATTTTACTTGTCCATTTTCATTATCTACAACTACCAAGAGACCATTAAATTCCATACCAATAGGAATATTATTCAGTTGATTATCATGTGCGCCTTGGTATCTTTGTAAAGATACCTAGAAATCATGCAGTTCAATTCCTGGTATAACAGGATTTAATTCAAAATCATAACCTAAATAATTACCTCCTAGGTTTAAAAACCAATAAGAATTATAATATTCTTTAATTGAATTATGTAATTGTATCCCAAAATCTTTTTCTATATTAGAAAAATCATGAATTATATTTTTTTCTAAAGGTTTCCAGAATACGTCCCCCTCTATATCTGGTTCTCCTTCATAGATAAAAGCCTCTGCTTCTTCTATCCATGAAGATTTTGGCAATGAATTATTACAATCTTGCCACTCTCTAATTATTTTAGCAAAACAATTTTTCATTTTTTTATTTACCGCCTAATGTATGATGTTCAATAAATTTCTGAAGCATTTCTACATATCCTGCATCTTTTCCCCCATGCTCCAATCGCTTTTTCTGCGTTATGAATCCCTCCAAAACCAGGATGTAGTGGCAGCGGAACACCAACAGCTTGACCACCACCAATATGGTGATGGACTAATTTAGTTCCACGTAATCCGGTAAAATCATATTGTGGAAATTCCCCTCTAAATCCTTAATGATTTATTCATATTTTGAATTCCTCTATCACATAAGTAATATCATTTCTTATTAAATTTACTGTGTACCAGTTCAAAGAATTTATTTGCACCAAGTGAAATTGCGCCAATAATAAGAACACCAATAATAAAATAAATCTTTTTAAATAAGTTGTAAGGAGATAAAATAGCAACTACAAGAAGTATTATAATTGCAACGAATGTGACTAGTTTTCCAACTTTAAATGCTTGCATATCAGCTTTCCTCCTTCTGGATAAAAACAGCCAATATAGTCATACATCACAGGTTCTTTAAGCATAAGTTTTTGTTTCCTTCCATAAATCACAATACTTAACATTCAATAAACCTCTTTAAAAGGCTTCATGTGTTCTACCTCCACCTTCTATATGCTTCCTTAAATAATAATACCTATGGAGTTCCATAATGAAATGAAACAACATAAACGAAAGCATGGAGTATACACACATTAATACAATTGCTACCATCTTTTGTGTTGCAAAACCAAGACTGATATTAGCAATGAGTTGACCCAATCCTACAAAAGCCACTACTCCAAAACCAGAGTTTTTTTTCGATGATTTTGATTTTTTGATTGGTTCCTGAAGTTTTTTAATATGATTTTTATAATAATAATTCAAAGCAAAAATATACAAACCAACCGAAAAAACAAAATAGATGGGAGTTTGTAATCCTAACATTCCATATGCAAACTTTTGGGTTATAACTAATAATCCTACTGAACATACGATGCCAAATACCCCACGAAATAGAGTGTATTGTAATTGCCGCTTCCTAGGATTTATAACAATCCATATTGCCCATACATTTAAAAAAGCAACTGGTGGAACTATTATATACATATATATCGGTTGAACAGGATTCGCAAAAGCAGGTAAAAGCACAAATATATCTGCTATCCCAATGACAAGAGTAATTATAGTTGATCTTATATCATTTACAGCATAAAGAGCCATATAATATTCAAAAACTTTTTTATTAAAATCTGTATTTTTTTTCATGTTAATTAAACCACCCCGTTACTGTTGACCAAGTTTTTTTCGCACCCGTTTTCACCATATCCTTAATACTATCATCTTCACCATCACCATCTAAATCAACATCCCATTTTACACCTTCTGTGAAATATTATTCCCTTCTCGAAAAGAAGATCAACCCATTAATAAGATCTAGACTTATCAAAAATTTCAAAAAGCCGGAGATTTTGCTGGTATCGAATCTATTGGGACTCACACCATGCGCAAAAGCTTCGGCTATTGGTTCTATAAACAAAAGATGTCGCTATGTTACAAGAAATACTCAATCATAGCACTCTATAAATTACACTGAAATATATTGGTATCAACAAGGAAGAAAAAGACAATATACTAGATACACTTTGTATTTAATTCAATACACATTTCTAATAATATCCCCAGTAAGTACTCATGAACCTAAAATATATTGAAATTTTAGGGGTACTCCCCCCCAACCTTCAAATAAAGAATATATTTATGATTAAAACTAATTATATTTTTTTATCTTTAAAGGAATAGATATAAAATACAAATCTATAGCATAAATAGTAATCAAAATACCTTTACCTTCATCAGCAAACTTTGATTGATGAAACTGTTCTGAAACTTTTCTTTTCCCCCATTTTTTAGGAAACCATTGAAATCCTGAAAACATATAATTAATCTACCTTTTCACTAAAATTTTGATAGTTTATTTCTTAACTCTAACTCTTCGACTGTTTCAAAACCTTTAAAAAATAAACTAGCAATTTGATTATGATTAAAAAATACATTGTATTCTTTAGACAAATTCCCATGAGGATATGGACAAGACACGTAATCCCACATTTTATTTTCATTCACTTGTCCCTGTTTTCTACCGTAAATCATAAGAGGTTGATTAATTCCTTCAACAAGAACCACAGAACCAATTGGCAATAAATCTTCTCCAATAAATAAATTTGGCATATATCTATCTTCCATAATTAAAAGTTCCTCCTAACTAAATTGTAAAAAATTAATATTTCTTTGAAGAATGAGATTTCTTAAAAAAAAATGAAACAATCTTATAAAATATAAAAATAGATAATGGCATTACTAAACAAAATACAACAGATAAAACAATTTTTTCATTAAACGTAGCATCTGCTCCAAACCATATAGCTAACAAACTAGATGGAACAGCAATAGCACAAAAAATCAATAAAATCTTCTTAAATACATCTAAAGAAAACAAACTTTATCCTCCTAACATTAATTAAATAAAACTATTTAATCCTTTTCTACTCCAAACTTTACTCCTAGACCTATTCCAAGACCAACATCAATTTCATTCATTAATCCAAATTTAGCCTCTCCACCAATACTACCATAAGCTGCCTCTCCACCAACAACTACTTTCCAATCAATAAAAGGAATAGGAACTTTAAGTTCTGCTTCACCTTTAACTAAATCTGCTTTCGCACCAATACCAATATGACCATCTTTAGCCTCAAAACCAGCTTCAGCATTTCCTACTTTTATATGAGCCTTTCCAAAATCATGATCTACACCAAGATCATTAAAAGTTACCCCAGCCTTGGCTTCTCCACCAATTCCCCCACCAAACTGTGCTTTAACTTCAGCTCTAAGCAATTGCTCATGTATAGTAAAATCTTCAACTTTAAATCCAGCATCTACAACAGCTCCTTTAACCTCTCCACCAATTTTATTAAAAGATGTTAAATCATTAGAAAAAGTATCCATATCTTTAGGAAGCTGTATATCCGTTTCATATTTAAAAGCTTGCGCAAAAGCACCACTTTTTTTATCTGGTTCTACACCTAATCCACCAGAATTTTTAAACACACTATGATTATCCGAACTACTAGTTTTATTGACAATACTATTTAATTTAGTAGAAAATTTATTATTATCCACTTTTTCAGAATCCTTTTTTAACCTTTCATGCTTTGTTCTTTCTTTAATCAAATTATCAACTTTACGAGCTTTATCTTCTGTAATTGTTTGAATAGGCCCCGTCCAATCCATATTCAATCCTTGTGTACTAAATGTACCGCTGACAACACTAAACCCTTTCCCACTTTGAACTTCCGCAAGACCTGCAGCAATACTAGCTGCTAATTGAAGTGCTGTACTATAATTATTACTAGAGGTCTGATTGAATTGATACAAATGATCCAGCTTTTCTTGTAGTTTTTGCCTCATAACAATAAAAAGATTTACCATAGCATCCATACCCGGCATTGGCATAGCTTGATTGACAGCTTCCATACTTGTTTTCATTCGGTCAATTTCTCGAATTTGTTCTAACACTTCTTGTTCAATAACATCTGCCTGAGCTACTTGTGATTGAAATTGACTTGGAAAGGCATTATTCTGACGGATTAGCTCTTCACATAAGTAAATAATTCCTTGCGCTAAAGGACGAAAGGTTTGTACAAAAAATGCTTTTGCACTGCTATAAGTTTGTCCTTGTAGAACAGTATCAATTGCAAAAGCGTCAATCGACTGAATGGCTTGTTCCATACCTTGAATGGTAGCGGTACATACAGCATTCATGCTTTGAGTTTGGCTTCGTACTTCTCCCAAATACATATTTAAACTCATGCATTGACCTCCCTTGCTAATTGTTGTTGTTGATAGGAAAGGGCGTTTTCTAAATCATTAAGGTCTCGTCTTTCTTTAAGCAACGTTTCTTTTTTGTTTTCCAATTCAAATGTGACTTTTCGTTCAATATGTTGTGCATCTTGATACGTATTCATAAAAAACTGAGACATTTCTCTATCACCATGCCAAGTTCCTAAAATTCGATCAAACAAACGACGATTTCGACTTCTACATTCATAAAAATCTGCTTCCGCTTGTTCTTGAGCTTGAATCGCAGATTGATTTCGGTCCTGTTCTTCAAATACACTTCGTAACTTTTGATTTACTTGATTAATTTGTTTTTCAATATCTTGACTCATCATATTCCTCCTACTATTTTACTTTACGTAGGTTGTCACATTAGCGAAAAGTATTGTGAAGTTCGTTATCCATTCTCTCAAATTCTTGGGCTACTGAATGAATATTATCGACCGCTTGTTGAAAGGCAGTGGAAAATTGTTTCGTAAAATCTAACATTTGTTGATTCGCTTCTTGTGCTTTGGAATTAACAGATAGTGTTGTACGCGTCGCCTTTGTTATAGAACGACTGGTTGCACTTTGAATCCTATCAGAGGCTGATCCCATTTTCGTAGCAATTTGCGTTGCTGTTTGTAAATTACTTTGAAATTGTCCCATTCTTTCAAACCCTTTCTATAAGTTTTCCAAACGCATCAAAGAAATCTCATTAAATATATATCCCTATCAATATCACTCGCTAGGCATGCAATCAAATGAGCCATACAATATAAGCTGTATGGCTCATTTGAAATGCTTGTTATATAGAGTATGACAATTTTTATTTCAAACCGAAATTACGTGATAATTCTTCATCATGAGAAGCAACAGCCTCTGCAGTTTTATTAAGCTGCGTATTAATTTCTTGTAATAGCTGTGCGAAGTTTTGTACTTTTGGCTTTAATTGATTGAACTGTTGATCAAAACCTTCGAAAGCACGACCTTCCCATTCTCCTCTTAATTCATTTTGTAAGTTTTGTAGTTGACTTAAAATGTCCTCAATTTGATTTGCACCTTGTCCATATCGAGCCGCTTTCGATTTAAGCTCCTCTGGTGACATACGAATTTGTCCAGCCATTTTCATTTCCCCTTTAATACATAATAAGCAAAATATATTTTGGTTAATTTTACTAAATATATTATAATGTATTATTTTGAACTTTTAAATATTTTATCTTTCTATTGAATATTAGAATATTAATATTCTACTTTTTCTTGCTTTACAAGATTTTATGCAAAAAAGACCACCAAAAGGTAGTCCCTCATAACGAAATTCTGTGTTAACTTATAACAAAAAAAGAGGAGCCATCTCCTCTTCATAAATAAACACTATTTAATTTGCTCCTTATACTCATTGTTAACAACTACATACCATTTTCCTGTATCAAATTTTTCTTTATTAATCACGTAAACTTTACTTTCTCTCATTACCTCCCCTGGTTTTAATCCCTTAGTAATAGTAGAGGTCTCGCCTTTTTCAACCGCATAACTACTAGCTGCCAACACATCACTTTGGTAAGCATTATCATTTTCATCCACTAAATCCACTGATGGTAAAACGGCTAATTTCATCGGTTCGTTTGTGATATTTTCCCCTTCTGCTTCTACAACAATAAAGACATGTCCATCTTCAGGTTTTTGGAATCCTATACTTTCTTTACCAACCTTATCTCTTTCTACAACTCTTTTTACAGTTACATCAAATTTAGGCGTATGAAAATCCTTGTTTACAGCATACTCTTTTTCTTTTATTTTTGATTTCTCTTTTGTTTGTTCTGTATTTTTCTGCTTTGTATTCTCTTTCGTTTTCGCCTCATCAGTTGTTTGCACTTTCTTTTCTTCTTGTTTAGAATTGGTTTCTTTAGATTCTGAAGAAGTTTTGTCGGATGTATTGCCGCAACCAGATAAATTGAATACTAAAGCGCCACCTAAAATACATGTAGTAAATTTTTTCAACATCTCTTTTTATCCCCCAATAACACGATATGTAAATTCCTTACTTATCATAGCAAAAAATACTATCTTAAATTGTTGCATCTTGTCGAATGATTAAGAATAATCAAGTTACTCCACGTCCTCTTTTATTATAAAGGCAAATATAACGTCTATATTGGGGTAGCATCAACATAGACTTATATGCTCTATAAAACCTGCTATAATAGGTTTTTACACCCTTAGCATACAATTTTTAACTTTCGGTAATGTGACCCCTATTTGAAGGATAATTGAAATATTAAGACCAACTGATAGAGGTGTTTGCGTGGAATTATTTGAGTATTATAAAAAAAAGGGGAAGTTTAAGTGTTTAATTGGAACTGGGCTTTTTCTTTATGGATTAATTGGTATGTATAATACTTGGGGTAATATTAATTGGGGACCAGTAATCTTAATTATTATAGCTTCTCTTGTATTTTTTAGTATTGGATTTTGGCAATTAAGAAAAGGAAATTTACTAGAAAAAAATATAGTTAAAAATGATTTAACATTTTGGGATATTGATACTTATGTTTTGTTAGAATTACCCGGCAATAATAAACATTTAGGTTTATATACTCCTGATGGAAGATATGTAGCAGGAACAAAGATGATTTCTTCAACATTACCTATTTTAAAAAATAAAGAAGTTTTTGGATTGGAAGCAAGTGATGGAGAAATTCTTGCATATTTTCAAAGTGAAGTTGAAAATTATGATTGGGCTATTTATGATTCGAATTATAATTGTGTAGGTATGTTTAAAGAAAATATGATACAAGGATTTGGAATGGTACGTGGTTCTTTGATGAATGAAAAAGAGATAAAAATTTCTGAGATAGAAGTGGAATTTGATTTTTTCGAAACGTCTTTTCATACAATGGATGATCGTATATTAATAAACTGCAAGAGGGGATATATGCCTTTAGAATGGAGTGAAAGATTTGGCTTAAATGTACCGATTATTAAATTAGGTAATAATATTTCTAATGCTGAAAAAATATTTGGTTTAGGTATTCTTCTTTATATTTTAGAAACAATTAAAGTAAGAAAAAGTAGGATTTTTAATGATTAGAATTAATTATTTATATTATGAAATTTATTGAATCTTTTATTAGAGATTACATCGCCGAAAGTGAAATATTGTATATTTTAGAATTACTTTACGTTTACTTTTTAAAATTGATGAGCATTTGTTATGCCAGAACCAACTGGAAATGGAAACGGCAAGCGAGTATACTCCGCTTGCCGTTTT
This sequence comes from Bacillus cereus group sp. N31, assembly GCF_016483245.1. Taxonomy (NCBI): domain Bacteria; kingdom Bacillati; phylum Bacillota; class Bacilli; order Caryophanales; family Bacillaceae; genus Bacillus; species Bacillus cereus group sp. N31. The sequence goes on from NZ_JAEHCH010000005.1 coordinate 153,748, forward strand.
TTCATAGCTTCGTATGTATTTGAATCCCTTTCGCTTTCTCTTCTTCACCCTTCACGCGTACAATTAAATCATATGACCCGGGTTTTGGCGCTTCAAAAGAAAGCAAACCTTCTTTTTGAGAAGTGACTTCTTCTTCATAAATGACCTTATCATCTTTTGTGACTTGCAATAAAATCGTACCTTCTTCAACTGCTACCTCATAAGGAATTTCCACATTTCCTTTTTCAGCTTTAAGCGTTTGTACATCGTAATACCCCTGCAAAGAACCAATTGTTAAAGTCATTTCGCCATTTTTTTGAACCTTTGTGACTTTTGTTGCTGTATTACATGCGCTTAACAATACAACAAGAGTCAAAATGAGAAATGAACGAAGCAATTTCATAGAGAGTCCCCCTTCCATTAAATATATTAAGGATAAAATATACAATCTAACATATCATTACAATTATAGTTGAAAAATAAGGAAAATTATATAACAGGAAATGCAACTATAAACAATCACTGACCATTAGTCTACAACCAATCCCACACCCCACCACAAAAGAAAAAAGCACCAGGTCCCCCCTAGTGCTCTCCCTCTAAAACAAATGACAAGCCACCTCATGCCCCTTCGCAATCTCGACCATCTTCGGTACTTCCTGCGCGCATTTTTCAGTGGCGAATTTGCAGCGCGTTCTGAATTTGCAGCCGGATGGTGAATTGAGCGGGCTTGGAACTTCACCCTCTAGGATGATTCGTTCTTTTCCTGCGTTTGTTGGGTCTGGTTCTGGCATGGATGAGAGTAGTGCTTGTGTGTATGGATGTGCCGGTTTTGTGTATAGGTCTTCGCTGTCGGCAATTTCTACTATGTTTCCTAAGTACATGACTCCGATTCGGTCTGATATGTGTCTTACCATAGATAGGTCATGTGCGATGAATAAGTATGTGACGCCTGTTTCTTCTTGGATGTCTTGCAGCATGTTTACGACTTGTGCTTGAACTGAGACGTCGAGTGCTGAGATTGGTTCGTCACATAGGATGAAGTCCGGTTTTACAGATAGTGCGCGCGCGATGCTAATTCGCTGTCTTTGGCCTCCGCTAAATTCGTGCGGGTAGCGATATAGGTGTTCTTCTTTTAGGCCAACTTTTTTGAGTAGGTCTAGAATGATTTCTTTTCTTTCTTCGGCTGTGTAAGAGCCGTGAATGTTCATCGGTTCGCTAATAATTTGGAACACGTTCATTGCCGGGTTTAATGACGCGTATGGATCTTGGAAAATGATTTGCATTCGTTTTCGATATTCTTTTAGTTCACTTTCCTTTAAGCTTGCGATATCTTTTCCATCGAATAAAACGTTGCCTGAAGTAACATCGTGTAAACGAATGATACTTCTTCCTGTCGTTGATTTTCCGCAGCCAGATTCTCCTACTAATCCGAATGTTTCACCCTTTTTAATTGTGAAGCTAAGGTCATTGACTGCTTTTAATTGCTCTGTTTTTCTGCCGAATAGTCCTTTTTTAATAGGAAAATACTTTTTTAAGTTCCGTACTTCAATTAAGTTTTCTTCACGCATGGGAAACACCTACTTTTTCATCGTTTAACCAGCACATAGAGCGTCTTTCGTTCCCGATTTCAAAATATGGCGGACGTTCTGTTTCACAAATGTCCATCTTATGCGGACAACGCTCTGCGAATGGGCAACCTTTCGGCGGATGTAGTAAGTTTGGCGTTACACCTTGAATTGGCGCGAGCCTCTCTTTTACGCCGTTCGATATTTTCGGCAAGGAGTTTAATAGCCCTTTCGTATATGGATGATTCGGCGATTGGAAAATATCAAGTACAGGTCCTTCTTCCATAATAAGTCCGCCATACATAACGATAACGCGTGCACAGTTTTGTGCTACTATTCCTAAGTCATGCGTAATAAGAAGTAACGCCATATTCGTTTCGTTTTTTAAGTTTTTCATTAAATCTAGTATTTGTGCTTGTATCGTTACATCAAGCGCTGTCGTCGGTTCGTCCGCAATGAGAAGGCCTGGGTTACAAGACATCGCCATTGCGATCATCACCCGCTGTTTCATTCCGCCGCTTAGTTCATGCGGATATTGTTTTACCCTTTCTTCTGGTGAAGAAAGACCGACTTGTTTTAACAAGTTGATCGCGATCTGCTCTGCTTCTTTCTTTTTCACTTTTTGATGTCGTATAATTACTTCCGTCATTTGCTTCCCAATTTTCACGACTGGATTTAGCGCCGACATTGGATCTTGAGAGATAAGTGAAATTTGATTTCCTCGAATAGAACGCAATTCTTTTTCAGATTTAGAAAGGATGTTTTCATTATGAAAAAGAATCTCTCCTTCTTTCACTTTCCCTGGCGACGTAACGAGAGACATAACGGACTTCGCCATTACACTCTTTCCGCTTCCAGACTCCCCAACGATACCGACTACTTCTCCTTTATTTAAGCGGAATGTAACGCCGCGAACTGCTTCAACTTCGCCACTTTCTATGAAAAAAGAAGTCTTTAAATTTTTCACTTCTAGTAGTTTTTCAGACACGTTTCTCACTCCTTTCACTTAACACGTTAGTTTTCATGTCCAGCTCCTTTTGGCGCGAAAGCTTTCTTAAGCGCTTCACCAATTACGTTAAAACTAAGTACCGTTAAAAGGATAAGAAATCCTGGGAAGAGTGTTAAATACCAAGCTTCACCAATATATCCTTGCGCATTGTTTAGCATGCTGCCCCAAGAAGAATCTGGTTCTCTAATACCTAAACCTAAGAAGCTAAGTGATGATTCCATTAAAATCGATGTCGCAATAGTTAATGTCGCGGCGATTATAATGGTTGATAAAATGTTAGGAATGATATGTCTTACAATTATCATGAGTGATTTTTGTCCTGATACTTTTGCGTATAAAACGTACTCTCGCTCTTTTACAGATAACGTTTCTGCCCTTACGATACGCGCAGTGTCCATCCACGTTAGTAATCCAATAATAAGAACTAACGTCGTAATTCCTGGTTTTAAATACGCATTTAATAGTAGCATTAAAAAGAATGATGGAATTGACATAAGTACTTCAACAACTCGCATTAAAAAGTTGTCTAACTTTCCGCCAAAATATCCGCTAATTGTTCCAACTGCAGTGCCGATTGTAATAGAAACAACCATCGCAAGGAAACCGACCGCAAGTGAAACGCGTCCGCCATATAACGCCCTCGTTAAGTAATCCCTTCCATAATCATCCGTTCCGAAAGGATGACTTAAACTCGGTTCTTGTAAACGATCTGGAATCGACATTTTACTAGGATCGTATGGCGATACGAATGCAAAAATTGATGCGATCGTTAAAACCGAAAGTATAATAACTCCCATTACTACAAACTTATTTTTTGTAAAACTACTTTTTATCGTTTGAAATCTCCTATTATTCATTCCAAATCACCCCCTCATGCGAATGCGCGGATCTACTACGCCATATAAAATATCAGCAATTAAGTTACCGAGAATTAACATGAATGATGATAGTAATGTAATTGCCATGATAATCGGATAATCAAATCTAAAAATAGCATTTACCCCAAGTGAACCAAGTCCTGGCCATGAGAATACTGTCTCCGTAATAAACGCTCCGCCTACTAAACTTGGAATCGATAATCCGAAAATTGTAATGATCGGTATTAATACATTTCGAAGCACGTGATTAAATAACACTGTTTTCTTTGAAGCGCCGTACGCATATTGAATTTGTACATATTCTTCTTCTAATTGCTGAATCGTACTTGAACGAATATATCTCATATAAACAGATACGTTTTGGAACGCTAGCACCATGCAAGGTAAAACGCCGTGTTGCACAATATCCCAGACAGAATCTTTACCTACGGTGCGCATACCCATACTCGGAAGTAGGTTCAATTTTAAAGAGAATAAGTAGACTAATAGTAGTGCAAACCAGAAAACCGGCATAGAAATACCAACGTATGAAATAAAGTTTATAATGCGGTCAAAGTATGAATTCTTTTTCACACCTGTAAATAATCCAAGTGGTATTGCGATTACGAATGAGACGAGTAAAGATGATCCCATTAACCCAATTGTTGCAGGTAATCTTTCTGTGATAAGTTCCAAAACAGGACGATGATTTTGAAGTGAGTAACCAAAGTTTCCTGTTAAAATGTTTTTCAACCATAAAAAATACTGCACGTAAATGGGTTGATCTAGTCCTAAACTTTTGCGAATACGCTCCACGTCAATTGGACTCATATTCGGCGTGACAAAGTTTCGAACCGGATCCCCTGGCGCTAATTTTATTAATAGAAAAGAAATAATAGAAATAACAAATAAAAGTGGAATTGCATTTAAAAGCCTCTTTGCAATTACTTTATACACAAACTTCCCCCCTCAGGATAAAGCGAAACTTTAATCAGCCTGCACCAATTAGGCTTTAACGGACAATCCGACGACTCCCGCCCTACTTCCTCGCATTCATCGAGTTTTGAGGCGGGAGTCTTACTGCCCGTTAAAGCGGGATAAAGAAGCTGATTTCCACCAGCTTCTTTACTGTTTCTTATTTCACTTCATAAATCTTAGATAGATCTTCAAACATTGTGACAGGAATTGCTTTCGCTTCTTTCAATCCATCAAACTTTTTATCTACTGCAATAACTGCTTTCGGATAAGCGATTGGTAGATAAGGTACGTCTTCTCTAGCTGTCTCTTGAATTTTATGGTATAGTTCTGCGCGTTTTGTTTTATCAGTTTCAACTGCAGCTTCTTCCCATAACTTATCGAAGTCAGCATTTTTATAACGTGCATAATTGTATTCTGCATTACTTAAGAATAAACTCTTATATGAATCTGGCTCAGGTCCCATAATGTAACCACCAAATGTAATGTCATATTCTTTATTCTCTTTATCTAAGCCTTTTTCACTTGCCGCACTAGCATCTAATGCATTTAGTTCAACTTGTAAGCCAACTTCTTGTAATTTTTGTTGTGTATATAACGCTAAGCTTTCCATAATTTTATTATTCGTTACATACATAACTCGTACTTTTTCTTTATCTTTCACGCCAGCTTTTGCTAATAAATCTTTCGCTTCTTTTTTATCATACTTATAGTCTTTAATATCTTTCGCATAATACATAGCGTCTGGCGTTAAGATTGAATTTGCTGGTTCTGCAAATTCACCTGAAACGAACGCTGAGTTAATCATTTCTTTCTTATCTAACGCATGCGCAATTGCTTGGCGCACTTCTTTTTTCTTCATCAAATCTGTATTCATGTTATAAGATAAGTAGAATAATCTACCTTCAGGGAATGTCACCATTGAGAAGTTCCCAGTGCTATCTAATTTCTTAAAGTCTTGCGGCTCAATCATCTTCATGTTGATTTGACCATTTTGCAGTGAAACATTTGCTGTATTACGGTCTTTTACAACGCGGTATACGATAGAGTCTAATTTAGCTTTACCACCTACATAATCATCGAATCGATCTAATGCAACGTACTCATCTGATTTATACTCTTTAAACTTAAACGGACCTGATCCAACAGGCTGTAAGTTTTTCGTACTCTTCGCTAAATCTGCTTCCCCTTCAAATACATGTTTCGGAATTGGGAAGAAATCATTCATTACACCTTCGAAAGATGCACTTACTTGCGGTAAAACAAATTGAGTCGTTAACTCATCTACTTTTTTCACCTCAAGCGGTTTTCCTTTAAAAATAAAATTTTCACGACTTGAGCTATTTTGCTTCTCATCTAAAATAGATTGGAATGTAAATGCTATATCGTCTGATGTAATTTTCTTACCATCATGCCATTTTAAATTATCTTTTAATTTCAACGTCCACGTTAATTGATCTTCTGAAGGCGTAAAGCTCTCAGCAAGAACAAACTTTTTCTTACCGTCTTCCATGTGATATAGCGGCGCATATAAAGCTTGCTGCACAGTTAATGACACACGATCGTTCGCATAAAGCGGATTCATCGTATCTGGATTATCGCTAACACCAATCGTTAACGTCCCTCCATCTTTCGGATTCCCTGACTTACTAGTGCCCGCTTGCTTCAAAGAATCTTTTTCCCCAGAACAAGCCGCTAATGCAATAAGTAGTATTAGGACAAATGGTAATGCAAATAACTTCCGTTTCATCTTTCGGCCCCCTCGAACTGTTTATACCCATAAGAAAACTCGGAATTAATCCCGAGTTTTCTTATAAGTTTTAAATTACCACTACCAGTATGTATTGTCAAACTTTTTCGTATATGTAGAAAGTTTTAAATTTATTAATTTAACCCATAATAAACTGATCTGAGCATAGAAAATAACTTCTTTATTGTATTGAATATCCCATAATTATCCCTGTCTAATTAAAATTAATCTATTTTCCAAATTCATTTCTCTAATTAGATACTAGTATGTTTTTTACATATACAACCAGGAAATCCTGATTACCAAAGCGTTTTGAACATAAATATCTTATATTCTTTAAGATGTATCTCTTTAGAGTATTAAATAAATAAAAAACAGCCAACTCTTTGCATAAAAATCGGCTGCTTTCTTATACAAAAAAATTATTCAGTATCTAATCTAGTCGTTCTCTAATATCAAATTAAATTCCCTTCAATATCAACACTTCCATCTTCATTAACCCAAAACAAAACTATATTTAACGGTTTAATGGCTAACGAGATTTTAGTAACACATTTTCTATGATTTTCATTATTTGGTAATGCTATCCCAACAACCACAGCATTACCATCATTCATCTCCCTTGTTAAAATCTCCAATATTTTATACACGGCTACCCCAACATGCGTCTTTACTTGACTATAATTAAATGGTTGCCCATAACGATTCGAATTCTTGTTAGAACTTGATTCACCCTTCGCTTCAATTATTAACTTCATCCCTGATTTCAACGCAACGATATCATCACCTTGTTCTTTCGTACTTAATTTTTGGATGATTTCAAAATCATGCTCAGCTAAATAATTACATACAAACTCAATTACTTCCCCTTCAAATAACATCTACAATTCCCCCAGCTTAAATTACTTATTAATTAACACTTTCAATTCTTCAGGCGTTAAAAAGGAACCATTCATACTTTTTCTATGAAGCATAGCATGGCAATTAGGACAAACTGGTATCAAATCATTCACATAATCCACCTCATACTCATTCCCTATTTCACTAAGTGGTATTTTATGATGAACATGAATGAATCCCTTGCCTAAAGAACCGTATTGTTTTTCAAAATCTATATGACAAACATGACAATAACAACCATGGTGTTCAATACATTTCCTTCTTGCTACAGCACTACGCTCGTACTGATTAACGATTACTGTTTTTCGATGTCCTTCCATAATAGATAATTGTTCTGGCACTTCATCTGGATAAACTGATTTTGAACAATCTTCATTAAAGCACCGTTCAATATAGCTTAGTAAATCGACTTTTGACTCTAATTTCATTGGACCTTGAATATTACCTAACAATCCGTTTTCCCTTAACTTTTCAAAAGCTAAGTCATCAGACTCAATCTGTTGTTGTAAATACAAGCGCATAAATTTTTTTGTTTTTGCCTTTTGATAATCTTCTTTATCTATCCAAAACCCATCATCACCGTTAATTTTCCCCCATGGTATATTCACATCTTCCACAATACACTTAAATTTTATTTTCCCTATAAAAGCCGAACAGTAAATGTAAATAACATCCCCAACTTCGTGATTTGCACTTTGGCTCCAATCAATATAATCATATTGATTAAAAGCACTTACTACGTCATATTTTTTCGGGTTTGCTGAAATTATCCACTTCATATCCTTAACCTCTTTTTATATTAACTATAACAAATAATAGTCAAGCTTGATGACTTTTTATATAAACCATACAAAGACATTCAACCATCACTTCTGTGTATGTTATATCAATCTTCCCCCTCAGGATGAACAATAATTTCTTCAATTGAACTTTGAAACACTTTAAACATATCCCTTCCTCACTACCTATTTATGTACGAGACATTACTATCGTTCATATAGAGCATGAAACAAAAAACAGCCGACTCTTTGTATAAAAGTCGGCTGCTTTCTTATAATTCGAGCTCTCCCATGCAAAGAAGCTCGACAACTGCTTGTGAACGTCCTTTAACCCTAGCTTTTGCATTTGATACGTGTACACGCATTATAAACAAAAAAAGACCACCAAAAGGCAGCCTCAAAACTCAATCCTATTCCCTATCCCACGCTCCACCGCTTTCTCATACAAATACTTCGCAACGATAATATCTACTACGGCCAAGCCAACTGATTTGAAAATAGTAATCTCTTCCTCATTCTCTCTACCAGCTTTTTCACCGCTTATAATTTGACCAAGTTCGGCGTGTATGTCGCTAGCTTTAAATAAACCTTCTTTTATTGGCACTTGAAGATCGCCCGTTTCTTCTAATGCTGCTTCTTTTGATTCGACTACTACTTTGTTTGCGTTCGCGATGGCGTGAGATGGTAGTTCTTGCATGCTCAGTCTGAATGAACCGACGGCGTTTATGTGGACACCTTTTTGTAGTTTTTCTGAGAAGACTGGTGTGGATGCATTTGTTGTTGTGACGATGATGTCTACTTCGCTTATCGCTTCATTTGGATTTCTATAAACGTAAGCAGGTTTGCCGAATGTCGTTTGTATATGTTGCGCGAATGCATACGCTTTTTCTTCCGTTCGATTGTATAAAATGACCTTTTCGATATTTCTAACCGCTAATACTGCTTCTGCAATTCCTTTCGCCTGTTCACCAGTTCCAATAATACATAAAGTTTTTGCGTTATGACGAGCTAAATGTTTTGTTGCTACTCCGGATAAGGCACCTGTTCGGATCATCGTTAAGTACGATCCTTCTAAAAGTGCGAGTGGTTCTCCCGTTTGAAAGTCTGATAGCATTACAATCCCGTTTATCGTTTTCTTTCCTATCTTTTTGTTCTGCGGGGCGACTGTTACTACTTTTAAGCCGAGTGCCTCAAGTCCTTCCGCTACTGAAGGCATAATTAATGCCGTATTTTGTTCGCTTGCAAATGGTAATGAAGTACGTATTGGTGTGATTGTTCTTTCTGCGGAAAATTCTTGTAAAGCAAGCGCCGCGTATGCAATGACTTCGTTCATATTTACTAAGTTTCTTTGTTCGTTTGCGCTTATGACTAGCATATCTTTCCACCTCCTCCTTCTATCCTAACAAAAATCCCCGATTCAAATCATCTCTCGGATCTAATACAAACTGATGAAATCCTGTAATAAACGCCTGCCCGGTTACTTTCGGAACGATTGCTTCATATTGAGCTACCTCTGTTACAGATAATACTTCTCCCACAAAATGACCATCTGTGATACATTCGTGGATAAAAGTTTCTCCCTTTTGTAAGGCACCTTTTTCAAAAAGAGTTGCGAGTCTCGCAGAAGTTCCTGTGCCGCAAGGAGAACGATCTACTTGCCCGTCAGCAAAGATTGTTACATTTCGTAAAGTAGCATCTTTTTCTTTCGGTTCATCTGAGAAAATAACACCGTATATTCCTTTTAAACCTTCTTCCAATGGATGTTTTACTTCCATTTGACTTTCAATATCATGTTTAATTTTTCTGCCCCACGTTTGAATAGCAGGTAAGTCTTTGAAATCGACTTTCAAACCAAATTCTTTACTATCCACTACAGCATAAAAGGCTCCACCAAACGCGATATCTACTTGAAATTCATAGTTATCTATTTTGATAGGAACGTCTTTTTTATATACAAACGAAGGAACATTTTCAAATGATACTGACTCTACTTCACTCCCGTTAAACTTTGCGTACGCAATAACTTCCCCGGCAGGGCTATCAATAATGAATTTTTGCTTTTCACCAGTCACTTCAAACATACCTGTTTCAATTCCTACTGTAATAACAGCAATAATGCCGTGGCCGCACATCGTACTCCAGCCTTCATTGTGCATAAATAAAACACCAAAATCAGCGTGAGCACTTGCAGGCGGTGTAACGATACAACCATACATCCCGTGATGCCCTCTCGGTTCATACATAAGAATTTCACGAAGGTGATCCAAATGTTCCATACAGTATGCGCGTCTTTCTAGTTGCGTTTCTCCCTTTATCTCTGGCACGCCGCCCGTAATAATTCGAAGCGGTTCCCCAGCTACGTGCGCATCAATAGTTGTGTATATTTTGCTAACCTTCATTTCTATCTCTCCCCTATATGTTGATACCATTTTTAATGCAAGTATCATGCCAACGGATAGAGTATAAATCTGTATACATTTTTCAAAAAAACATACACTACTGTCTACTTTTTTATACAGTAGACAGTGGGTTATTATTAAGGTTCAAGCACACGTACCAAAACAAAAACCCGAAAAAAAAACGTTGGGGGTGTATATTTTAAATACAGTTTAATTAAAACATTTCATAGACTCACATTTTGTTCGAAATAAAAAGAGTCCATCTTGAAAAAATTTGATCAAAACGGACTCTCAATTTATAAAGTATTATACAATTGCCTTAAAAAATTTGATTACTTTCTACTATTTAGCTATTCCCCTTTACGATAGTACCCATTTGCAATATATACATATAGCATTCCGAAAGGAGCAATAAGCGGACTAAGCATATAAAGTATTAAAATCTTAAACGCCTTCCACATCAACATAAATAGTAATGGTAAAATTATAAAATGACCACCCATAAGTGTATTTATCAAGTCATCCCAAATAATTGTTGCAAAAGGAAATAAAAATCCAGCCAATAAAACATATATTGTCTGTGCAGATGAAAGCTCATTTATATATAGTAAAAACCCAGATACAGCTATTGAAATAATATATGATTTCACCAAATATTGAGTATCCACCCCATGAAACATTTTCCCGATAAATTGTATCATTTTGAACATAGCACCTCCTTGATTTCAATTTTATTCCTTATTTTAACATAAAAAGGTTATTTAGCGTCGGTTTTATACCAAATTTTCAAAATATTAAGCAAAAAAATCGTTAAATAGATATTGATTTTTGAAATGAATTTCCATAAAAATAATTAACAAACTCATATGTGACGACATAAAGAAGGAAGCCATTTTGACAAAGTATTATCACAATGACTTCTTATCTAATAGATTTAATTTTTTATTGTTAAAAATCAAATTAAACCCAATTGTTTTTTTAGTAGTGAAATAGCGTAAATGTATTTCACCCCCACAGTGGGACCCATCAAACCCTCACCGCCACCACATCCGGCACTTGCTTAGCAATTTCCTCACCAATCTTTATACTTGCCGTTGCAGCTGGAGATGGTGCGTTACAAATATGTAGAGAATTAATGCCTGGGATAATGCAGAAGTCATCAACCATATTTCCGTTTGATAAAATAGCTTGCGCCCTTACCCCTGCATGTGTTGGCACGATATCTTTCTCTGTTAGTTCTGGTATGAGGCGCTGTAAGCTTTTTAAAAATGATTGTTTACTAAATGAGCGCACCATCTCTTTTATGCCTTCTTTCATATTTGGCATCGCCATTTTCCAAAAGCCTGTGTATGTCATTGTTTCCATGAAGTCTTTCATATCAAAGTCCGTTTTCGTATAACCTTCGCGCTTGAAGCTTACTACTGCGTTTGGTCCTGCATGTACTTCTCCGTTTATCATTCTTGTGAAATGAACGCCTAAAAACGGGAATTCTGGGTTTGGAACTGGATAAATTAAATGTTTGACGAGATGGCGTTTATCTGGGACAAGTTCGTAATATTCACCACGAAACGGAACAATTTTCATATCAGTTAGTATACCTGTCTTTTTCGCAATACGATCACTATGTAAGCCAGCGCAGTTAATGAGAAATTTCGTTTTAAATGTGCCTTTATTCGTCTCAATTGTTACAGCATCTTTTTTCTCAGTAATACGCTCTGCGGCTGTTCCTAAATGTATTTCTCCGCCGCTTTCCTGAATTAAACGGGCAAATGCATAGCTTACTCCTTTATACTCAGCAATCCCGCAAGAAGGCACACGAATTGCGCCTAGTCCCTTTACATGAGGTTCAATTTCAGCTAATTCTTCCTTATCTATTTTTGAAATGTGTAAATCGTTTTGTAAGCCTCTTTCATATAAGTTATGTAAAAGAGGAAGTTCTTCTCTTTCTGTAGCGACAATTACTTTTCCGCACATGTCATAAGCGATGTCATTTTCTTTACAAAATTGAACCATAGCTGCATTTCCTTCTTTGGCAAACTTTGCTTTATAACTCCCTGGTTTATAATAAATGCCCGAATGAATTACTCCGCTATTATGTCCAGTTTGATGGTGTGCAAGTTCCTTTTCTTTTTCAATGATCGCGACTTTCGCACGAGGGAATTTTTTTGTTAAAGCCATTCCAGTTGATAGACCAACAATTCCTCCGCCAATAATTATAAAGTCATACACTCTAATTCCCCCTTAATCGTATAAAGTGAAACTTTAATCAGTGGGGTTTCGTCCATCCCCACTGATTATTAGTCTTCACCAATCGGGCGTTTACGGGCAGTTAATCTTCCACCTAACTTCTTTGCTTCAGCCGAATTTTAAGGTGGGAGTTTTACTGCCCGGCAAATAGCGGGATAAAAGGCAGGTCTATTCGAAAGACCCGCCGCACATATTATTTAGAAAAACAACCGCGCTGACGCATAAGTTCTCTATATAAATCTTTATTTTTCTCAAATGCAGCTCTTCCGTGCATCCAAAATAAATTGTTTAAAAGAACTAAGTCACCAACTGGTAATTTTAATGCATGTGTTGCCCGTGAGTTTTCAACTGAGTATGATAAGTCTTTCAGATAGTTTGCTTGTTCAATATTATCTGGATAAGCGAACTGATCAATAAAGCAAATACATGGTGCGTTATTTATATCAAAAAACGTTTCACGATAGACGATTTCTTGCGCATTTTTACTTGGTGGTGCTTTATACGTAATTTTAACAGATGCGAGTGAATGGTTTCTAAATTTTTGAAGATCTTCCCAATCGTCTAAATGTAGTAAACGAGATTCTCCTCCTACTGCATTTTGCTCTTCCATTTTCATCATAAGAAGCCAATCTGTCGGTTCATCAACGAATGTACCGTCCGTATGAAGTGTAAACAATCGGTACGCTTGACGAAGGTAAGAATCACTACTATCCGTATCTGTCACATTAAATCTTGCATAATACGTTCCTGTCATTGCATCGAAGTTTGGTGCCCCAATTAAATGTGTTAATGCTGTTGCAAATTTCACGTAATCTGCTGGATCTGCCGTTTCACCTTGCACCCCAATTGTAAATCCGCCCGTTTCACGGTCATGAATAATGCCGCGAATATTATCCATAAATGATTGCCCAAAAATCTTTCTCATTCCATCGGCAAGATTAAACCGTGAATACGGAATGTATTGTAATGACTGCTCTGAATGCTCTTTTACCTCTTCAAAAAACTGCTTAAGCAATTGCTGATTTAACATAATATGATATAAACGTTTATGCTCCGGATGAGGAATAATTTCATAACCCTCATATTTTTTTGCAAACTTCATCTTCGTACTTTGTTCTGTAATAATCGACATTTCAATTCCTCCCTAAACGAAATATGAAGAACGTATTGACGCTTTTTACAGACAGTTATCCTTATCTTCTTATGCCGAGATTCGGTCTTACTGCCCTAACAGCAAAAAGCCAGTCATACGCACCACGATAGAAAATCGTAGAAACGTACAACTGGCTTATCATTACGAGTGTCTTTAATCTCTTAAAGTACAATAATAATAGACAGTTCATATGAAAATATGTGTAAAACAGGAAAATAAGATCGAATTTAGAGAAGGCTAATTTCTCGAATGGATCTTATTAATTAAATAATAATTCTAAATATTCTAACTGTCAATTCATTTTTTATTATTTCCTCGACATACTTTACACATTTTACAAATCCCCTTTTTTCGCTTCTTGTTTTACAACTTGAATTGCTTTTCACTTATTCATCTTACTTACTCCCAAATAAAATAAGCCAGTCGTATCTCTTTAAAGGAAATACAACTGGCTCTCATTTATCGTTATAAACTAGACATTGATTATAAATTTGTTTCCTCGTACTCTTCCACGGGCTTTTCATCATTTAAATAACTTACATATTGGCGATGCAAATCTTTGACCGCACTGACGATAGCATTTTGCGCTTTTCCTTGATAATGATCTGTAATATCTTGCACAATTTCTTCAATACCATCTCGTAAACTATGTCCTCTTAAAATTTGGGCGACGAAGCCTCTCCCGTGCTCTGTTGCAAGCGTACATGACGCTTCAATAATAACGTGATATTTATGATCTGCTTCAATTGTAATTGTTAACGTTTCGTACATACTGCGAACCGCCATCCCTTTCGGAAGTCTCGAATGTCCAGCCATGAAAAAAGTTCCTTTGCGCATATTTCACCCTCCGTTACTATGTTAAAAGCCAGAAAAGCATTGTATACAGCTGCATTGAATTTTATTTACTCCCCTTATCCCTCTCCTGCTAAAGAAGCTCAAGTGGAAAAAAGCTACTCTCTTCATTTTCAAACATAAATCCGGGCTTACAGCGAGGCTACTCACTGTTATCCGATAATAAATTAATCATAATGTAAATAAACTGAATATTCAATGTTCACTTTCGTGAATTTCATGAATAAATAAAGAAAATTCTCTCGCCCAGGCACATATACTGTTCAAAAGAAAAAAGGAAGTGGTCTCATGTATTACGGAACAAAAGGCTGGTACGTAGCTGAACTTAAAAAATTAGGTGTCCGCTATCATGAAGGACGAAAACTAGAAAGTTACCGCGGACACGTGTTACGCAATTTATTAATCGCACAACAAGAGAAAACGAAAGAAGAGGAATCTAATATCGATTGATTCTCGAAATATATTAGCGGTTCAACATGGAATATCGACTTATCGACAAATCATCTCCCCATTCCACCAACCAATCACACATTCATACAAACCAAAAAGGCCACCCTAACGGGTGACCTTTTTTATTCACAAACAAGAATTTGTCTAGAAAATGATCCTTTTCTTGTGATACAGCGGTCTGTAATTTCAAATCCCGCTTCATGAATCATGTCGTCCATTGTTTCCATCGTGACAACGACTACCTTTTTTGCGATACGGCGCGCACTTGAAAGAATCGAGAGTTGATCTTCTGGTGTTGCGTGCGTAAATAGGTCGTATGGCATATCGATAATTGCGACGTCGTAGTTCTCAGTAATTTCTTCAATTGGGCCTTTTGTTACTGTTCCTTCAAACCCGAAATGTGCGATGTTTTTTCTCGTTCCAAGAACTACAAGTGGATTTATATCTCTACCAACGATGTTAATCCCCATAGAAAGTGCTTCTACTACTACTGTTCCAATGCCACAGCACGGGTCAATTGCTCGTACTCCATCTGGGTTTGGTACAGCGATATTTGCGACAGCTCTAGCAACACGTGTGCTCAGTGATGTCGAATAGCTATGCGGTTTTTTTATGTGATGATACCAAACTGGATCACTTTCTACATAGTGCCCGAAGTACCAACGTCCTCCAAGAGGAACAATCCCGAATACGCGCTCTGGATTACGAACGTCTGCTTCTCCTTCAATATGCATACCGAGGTCTCGTTCAATAAGGCGTCTTTCCCCATATTCAATTTTATTTTCTTTACCAAGATCATTGATTTTAACGAAGATAACTTTGAATGTCGCTCCCGCTAAATCAATTTGTTCCACTTGTTCTAAAATGCTTTCTAAGTCGTCCCCTTCATACATAACCTCAACGCGCTCTTTAATAAACGGACTTCTACTCGGAGCAATCTTGACTTCACTTTTCAAAATATTAACGTGAGACTCCATCCCAAAGAACGAGCGCATTTCCAAGTAACATAAAGCACGCTCCTCTTCGCGAAACGCATACGTATATATACATGCAGGTGTTTTACTATGATTACTCAATCTATTATCATCCTTTATCGTTTAAAATTGTTATGATCACAATTACTCGAATATTTTTGTATATAAAATTAAATGATATCATATGCCGGAAATAAAGAGAAACCTTTCTAAATCCTTTCGCAAATAAAAGAGACTGCCTATTGGCAATCTCTTTATTTTTATTAACAGAAAGAAGATACATTCTGAGCTTGTTCTTCCTAGTAATCTAGCATACCACCATAAATTGCTTCTCCTAATGTATCATTTGAAATTGTCCTTAACATATACATTCCCTTCCTCCAAAGGAAGCTTTTTCTGATCAACCCGTTTCGCTTTTCCCGTTTCAAGATCGGTTTGGAAAGTTGAAAAATACCACATTCCTTCTCCATTATCATAATTCCCAATAAGAAACTTCCCTTTATCTAAAGCTTTAAAACAAGTTCCTGTAATACCAAAATCATCTTCATCAATTTTCACTTCGAGCACTTTCCCTTTATGAATGTAAAAAGCTTTCACTGTTGAAAAATTAGAAGACTCACGTTGCAGTGCTATGAAAAAATCTGGTGTACCTTTACTTACAAATCCATTTTTTCTAGACGTATTAAATACAAACTCTCCAATTTTCGCCTCTTGCAAATATAATGTCGCGCTTGTAGATTGTAAGGCAAGCTGATATTCACCTTTATATATTTGATCCCCTTCTTGTGCACCAACCCAAGGTTCTTTTTGCGTTTCATGTTGTTCATTATTCGAAAAAACATGCAAAGTATACGCTTCTCCCTCAGTAGAATTCATTAAAACAGTGTAGCGACTTTGCACTTGTGGATTTATTTGTGAACCTTGTATTTTTCTACTCTCTTTTTTATTCCCCTGGGTATCCTCTACCTTCGTCACTACTTTTTCATCTGAACCTTCTTGAGCACATCCACTTAACGCTAAACTTACAACGATACTACCCATCAATAATTTCTTCATCTTGTCCCCCCTAAATGAAAAGCTGATTAAAAATATTATTTTTAATCAGCCCGCTTTATTTTCTATGAAATTAGTCTTCAATTAAATTAGACATTACATACGCATATACTAATGATTCTGTATGTGCAATGGAACTCTCATGCGTACGTTCAAAAGCGTGAGAAGAATCAATACCGGCTCCAATTAATGCATGTTTCACATCAAATCCAGCGTGAATCGCAGCTGATGCGTCAGATCCGTAGTACGGGTAAATATCTACTTTATATTCAATATTGTTCGCTTTCGCAAGTTCAACTAAATGTTTACGCAATGCATAATGGTATGGACCACTAGAATCTTTTGCGCAAATAGATACTGTATATTCATCAGATGTTTGTCCATCACCTAACGCTCCCATATCAACTGCTAAATATTCTACAGTTTCTTCTGGAATGTTAGAGTTTCCACCGTATCCAATCTCTTCATTATTAGAAATTAAGAAATGCGTCGTATATGGTAATGTTACATTTTCATCTTGCAATCTTTTAATTAATTTTAATAGAATTGCTACGCTTACTTTATCATCTAAATGACGTGATTTTATGTATCCACTCTCTGTAATTTGAACGCGTGGATCAAATGAAACGAAGTCTCCTACTTCAATTCCTAATTCGCGTACTTCATTCGCAGAAGAAACACGCTCATCAATACGCACTTCAATGTTTTGCTCATCACGTTTCGCTTCACCTGCATTTTTATATACGTGTACAGATGTTTGATGCATTAAAATCGTTCCTGTATACGCCTTACCGCTTGACGTTTCAATTTCGCAATATTCCCCTTCTACAGAGTTCCAGCGAAATCCGCCAATCATAGATAAACGAAGACGACCGTCAGATTTAATTTCTTTTACCATCGCACCTAACGTATCAACATGAGCAGTTAATAAACGATGTTGATCATCATTTTTCCCTTTTACCGTTAAAATAAGAGCGCCTTTATTATTACGCTTCGTCTCTACGTTCCACTCACTCACATAGTTTTCAATGAAATTAATAATTTTCGCCGTATTTCCCGATGGACTCGGAATAGAGACAAGCTCCTTAATGAGTTCCATCGTTTCTTTCTTATGATGTGCCATTGTCGTTTCCTCCTCATTTTCTCTATTATTCAGTATACAAAATTTGCTATGAAACCTCTACTTATATAGTCTAATTTTCTAAATTATAGTAAAATTCTCTTTAGTATGTAAAAAGGAGCTACAAAATATGAATATATCAAAAAAATATATACACATTGCACTCATTTGGTTTTTAGCATCATTACTTTGTTTACAAGTTTCTTATGCCGTTCATACTACTACTTCTATTACAATCGGCTGGGGATTAACGGCTATCTTCTTCATTATTAGCTTCATTGCAGCAAAAAAGCATAGCGTTAGTGAGTAACGCTATGCTTTTCCTATAAAACTATTCTTCTGAAACATCTAATAAATAAATCCCTCTTTCAAATCCACCGTGCTCTTCTTTTTTTTGCTTACGAAGGCGTTCTACATCTTCAATTGTTGCTCCTTCTGCACGCGCTAATGACATAATCACTTCCAGTGCATCCGCAAGAGAATCTAACGCATGTTCACGCTCTTTCATAGAAGCAAATTCACGAACTTCTTCCGTTCCAATTTTCGCTAAAGCTTGTATGTATGCTTGGCCTGTTAATTTTTGTGCTGTATATGTTTTTCCAGACATTAATATTTTCTCTGGAACACGGTCTCTTACTAACTTGTTATAAGTTGACATCATTCATCCTCCTATGTTCAATAACACCCGAGCTCTGCTTTATCCCGCATTAACGGGCAGTAAAACTCCCACCTCAAAATTCAGACGGGGAAAAGAAGTTAGGTGGGAGATCAACTGCCCGTAAACGCCCGATTGGTTCAACTAATAATCAGTGGGGGATGAACAAAACCCCCACTGATTAAAGTTTCACTTTATAGAAAAACCACTCTTTTTTCACACACGCACTTAACATATCAATTCCTGATCCGTGCGCCCTTACATGCGGAAAGAAATAGTGCTCTGATTTTTCTTCTTCATTACCATATAAAGTTTGGTACTCATCTGGAATCGCTTCTTTTTTCACATCTTTTTCTTTCGTCACCCCGCCAGAAAACGCAACACTTGGATGCCCTTCAAAAAATAATGCAGTTCGTACAGCCATAGATGGTGTACTGTGCAAAGCATAATATACAAACAAAATTATACCGGTAATACCTATAATTTTTTTCATGTATGACTCCTAAAAAAAAGTGCTAACACAATTATACTAAAATGTGTTAGCACTTTCTCCCTTTTATCCCGAATTAACGGGCTAATAATCAGTAGGAAGTGAGCAAAATCCCTCACTAATTAAAGTTTTACTTTATTTCCCTTTAAATGCTGGTAGACGTTTTTCTAAAAACGCAGCAATGCCTTCTTTATGGTCAGCTGTTTGTCTCATCGCATATTGACCGCGTTTTTCAAGCTGTAGCGTCTGTTCTAAATTAGAGCGATTGACTTCACATAAAATTTGCTTCGTTTGAATCATCGCCTTAACCGGTTTTTGTAACCATTCATTAATTTTTTGTTTCACAGCTGTTTGGAAGTCCTCGCCGATTACTTCATCAATTAAGCCGATATCTAACGCTTCTGTTGCTGATAATTTCTTGCCTTCCCAAATAATTTGCTTCGTCATATTTTCACCGACGCGCTTTTGTAGGAAGAAATGACCGCCACCATCTGGAATTAAAGCGATTCCAATAAAGTTCATCGCAATAACTGACGATATATCTGCCATCACATAATCAGCAGTTAATGCAATACTTAATCCAAGACCAGCAGTTGGTCCATGAATTGCACTAATCACAAGCTTCGGCATCGTATATAAAGTTACAACGACTTCAGAAATGGTATTCATAATACCGTCAAACTTGCTTTCATCATTACTTGAAAGCATCGATTTAATATCCCCACCCGCAGAAAAACCACGGCCGTTCCCGCATAGCACAACAATATGCGCAGAACTCTCCGCTACTTCTTTCAACTTTTGTAATAGCTCTTTTAACGTTGGCTCATCTAATGCATTTAACACTTCTGGGCGATTGACCATCACCGTTGCTACGCTTCCTTCATATTTCACAACCACAGATTCTGTTTTACTCGTTACTTCCATCATATACCCCTCTTTTCTACATAAAGATTATACTTATATAATTATAGAAAACAGGTAAAAAACCCTTCTTTTTTCTTAATTTTCTGTCTAATAATCTCGCAATTTGTATATATCCTGTATAAAACATACCATTTCGTTAAAAAATATAGCAATCAAAGTCGTTTTATCCATACCTTTCATCTATCTATCATTACAATGAAATAATGTCTTCTTGCATGTACTGCTTAAAAACAAATATTGAAATTCATTCGCCTTACTATAAAGTGAAGGCTTTTACGGTCCGCAGGGCTTCCACCTAACTTCTTTGCTCCAGCTGAATTTAGAGGTGGGAGTTTTACTGCGCGGTAAATAGCCCGATAAAAAGGTATTTTATCCCCTCACTCGGGTGCTGAAATAAAAGAATGAAGAAATGGAGGAACATATGGTTAATAAGTTGAAACAGACGGATAACTACTTCCCACATTTCCTACTGCTATTCATTGTGTTTCAACCAATTTTAGATTTACTAACATCTTTTTCAATCTATGTATTACACATGAACGCAACAGTCGGAATCGTTGTCCGTTTCGCCTTTATGCTTCTTGCATCAGGGTATCTACTTCTTCATCACAAACAACAAGGTGCGAAAAAATACTTTCTCTACTTATGCTTACTTGGAACTGTACTCACAATCGGCCTTGTTAATAATTTAATGGTCAAATCTCCAGTTTCTTTCGGAGAAGAAGTGAAATTCATTTTAAAAAGTGTATATCCAATGGTACTACTGTTTGGGTATATTATTGCTCTTAAAGAGTTAAAAAATAACGAATATGCGTTTCATAAAATCATTATCTATTTCTTATATGCAACGTTAATTTTGAGTATCTCAATTATTGTGGCAATGTTGACTAGTACAGATTTCCCAAGCTATCCAAACTCAAAGATCGGTTCAAGGGGATGGTTCTTTGCTGGAAATGAGTTAAGTTCCATTTTCGCCATTACGTTCCCCATCGTTGTCTTGTACTCAATTCATAAAACAACTTCTTTCTCGAAAATCTATTACTGGATTCCAACTGTACTTGCGATGTATGCAAGCATTATGATTGGAACGAAAGTAGGCTATGGTGCCATTGTTATTACACTTGGTATCGCTCTTTTTTTCTTATTCATTGAATATATTATTCATCGTAAAAAAGAAGGAAAAGGATTCACATATCTTGTAAATACAATTGTTGTTGCTATCGTATTAGGAGGTATACTCATACTCACACCATATACTCCTATCGCCAAAAACATGAGCATCCATTTACAAATATATAAATATAAAAATCCAGTACAAGAAGGAGAGGTAACGAAAGAAGAACGTGAGCAGGGTGAACTAACAGACTCTGAAATGAAGAGTTTAATTTACAGTGATCGTGACAAGTTTTTAAACGTATACAAACAATACTATAAAGACGCACCACTATCTCAAAAACTATTTGGAATGGGCTACGCTGGTAACTATACAACTACACCTAAATTAGTCGAAATGGATTTCTACGACCTATTCTTTGCGTTCGGCATTGTTGGATTCCTTATGTATTTGCTGCCGCTTCTTTATTTCGGTATTAAAATATTCATTCACATCATCACTAACTTCAAGAAACTATTAAATGTAAAACATATGCTACTAGCTAACACACTCGTCTTATCGCTCGGCATCGGCTTTATGTCTGGTCACGTATTAACAGCACCAGCCGTAAGTATTTTCTTCGTAGTTATACTTGCTTATATGATTGTTGATTTGGGAATTGAATAACAAAAAGAAGGTACTCTGAAAAGTCCGTTATACTGGATTTTCGAGCACCTTCTTTTTATTTCATTCGTATTTTACATACTCTAAATTTTCTTTTGCGATATTGTTATTATACCGTCTAAACACCTAAAAACTTCAATTTCTCTTTCTGTTCATCGTTCGCCATTACTACAATTGTTTTTTCAATACTTGGATGTACTTGTTCAAGCGTTACACTCGCTCCAGCTTTATTTGACTGCTCAACAAAATTTAATAATGCCATCGCTCCTGACACATCCATATAGCGCACATCTTTCATACGTAAAACAATCGGTGACTTCACATCTTGTAAAGTAGTAAAAATACGATCTACTGATAGGAAAGAGAGCGGTCCTTGAATCGTATACGTTGCTTCTCTTTCTTTTACAATCGAAGTTTTACGTTCTTTACATTTCACAATGTATAGGATGAAAGAAAGAATAATCCCGAATGCAACAGCGATCATTAAATCAAACTTTACTGTAACGATCATCGTTACGAGCATAACAATAACATCACCTTTTGGCGCTACATGCATTTTCTTCATGCTTTCCCAGTCGAACATTCCAATACCAGTTAAAATTAAAATACCTGATAATACAGCAAGTGGAATGTATTGTACGACTGAACCGAGTCCCATAATGAAAATAAACAATATAACACTATGCATACTTGCCGAAAGCGCCGTTTTACCGCCACTTCTTACATTAACGATAGATCGTACAGTCGCCCCTGCACCTGCTAATCCGCCGAACAATCCGCTCATCATATTACCGATACCTTGTCCGACAAGTTCTTTATTACTTTTATGACGTGTACCTGTCACATTATCCATTACGACTGACGTTAATAAAGAGTCAATTGAACCTAATAAAGCAATACTAAGCGCTGGTAAAATAAGTTCCGCTAATCCTGTTCCACTTAAAGATGGAATATGAAGCGTAGGCATCGCTTCTGGAATCGTTCCAATCTTTTCAATTACTTTATTTAGTGAAAGATTTCCGATAATCGGTACCTTCACTGTAAGCCCTTCTAACAATGAAGAAAATAAAGGCAACAACGCAGTCACACCGACTAACGCAACTAAACTAGATGGAATGGCCTTAATCCATTTTCCAGAAACAATCATTACAATGATCGTTAATACTACGAGTAGAAAACTATTTTGCACGTGCTTTATTTCACCTAAAATAATAATCAGTGCAATACCGTTCATAAATCCTGAAACGACAGGATACGGAATATATCGAACGTAAGAGCCTAGCTTACATACCCCGAATAAAATTTGAAAAAGTCCCGCCATCATAAATGCTATAAAACTCGCCTCTAATCCATGCGTCGCAATAACCCCTGTTGCGATAACCGTAATCGGTCCAGTTGGCCCAGTAACCTGCCCAGGTGTACCACCAAATAACGCCGCAAATAAACCTGCAAAAATGGCACCATACAATCCGACCAGTGCACCTTCAGACGTTCCCGTTGCCGCAATACCAAACGCAATGGCAAGTGGCAACGCAACAATCGCAACCGTAAATCCTGCTAAACATTCCTTTGCAATTTTTTGAAACATAAAATAACCACCTTCGTATAAAGTGAAACTTTAATCAGTGGGGGTTTTGTTCATCCCCCACTGATTATTAGCCCACACCAATCGGGCGTTTACGGGCAGCAGGGCTTCCACCTAACTTCCTCGCATTCGCCGAAATTTGAGGTGGGAGTCTTACTGCCCGTTAATGCGGGATAAAGTCCACGTTCCATTGTACACCTAAAAAGATTTATTCGTTAGCGTACTTTTTACAGTCTCGTGACGTAAACGTATTCAATGAAAAGTTTCCCCCTTATCTTTGGAAACAATTGCAACTATGCTATAATGAACAAATTAAATCTTTTACTATATACTTGGAGGCACTATGCTAACTTTTGAAGAAAAATTATCGATTATTGAATCTTTCCCTGAATTAGAAAGAAAGAACGTATCATTAAAACGCGTAAACTTTCACTTTGAAGAAAGTCGTTTAGATAAAAAGAACGTTGTATATCATTTACACCCAAATGGAAACGGATTTGTATATGCAAGCGGTATTAAAGGTTACAAAACGGACGATAAAGGTATGATTAACATCCGTGAATTTTCAGCGGAAGAATTACGTTCAGTAATTGAGCAATCAATTGAACTATTATCACAAGAAGAAGTAGTAATCCCTGCAGAACCTGCGAAAGAAGAACAATGGCATAACCAAGATGGTCATATTCTTACTCTTATATCAGAGGATGACATGTGGAACGTTTACGCTGGCGTAAACTTAGACGGTACATTCAACTCTTATCCAGAAGCAGCGGAATACCTTGATGAAGAAGGTTTTTCACGTAAATAATACACTTCTTGCTACTCATGATAATCCCGTAAATTACGGGATTATCATTTATCAAAATTTCAAATTTTCACTATCCTCTATAAAGATTTGAATTTGACAGCTATAAGACTCCGTATTAAAAATATCATTAACTAGCTCCACTTCAATAAAACTTTCCACTTCTATATGGTTTTCTTTTATATATTTAATCATAGTATTTCTACGTTCCTCTTCATTTTCTTTACTATACGATAAAGTTGCATACTTCCCACTTGGTAACATTTTTATATTCTTATCATCTTCCATATGTACATAATCTTTTACCTTATGAAAAACATACTTCGGTTCTACATCCCATTTTTCATTTACGTTGTATAAAATCCCCATTTCCATTGACATTTTCCCTTCATAATCGTCAATGACTTTCTCTAAATCAGAATAATACAGTAACTCCTGCAAACTCCCCACTTCTTTACAAGGCGCTACAATTACATGACGCTGTTCAAAAAACATAATAGATATTCCATCATCCTTTAATATATCCTGTGAACTCCCTACTTTCTCATTTAAACAATCAATCGTTTCGATTACTTCTCTCATTTTTTTTATATTTTCTTCTGCCTCATCCCTCTTCAATTGTAAAAACTGTAATAATTTATCTGTATTACAATCCTTAAAAATCTCTTGAAGCTCTACTATACTAGTGTTCAACTCTCTACAGCTTTTTATAATATCTATGTGAATAAATTGATCTATAGAATAATATCTATATCCCGTTGATTCATCAATATGTTTCGGGATAAGAATCCCCATCTTATGATAGTACCTTAATGCTTTTATCGTTATATCCTTTATTTTTGCAACTTCTCCAATAGAAAATAATTTTTTCATTTAAATCTCTTCCCTTATGTTTTTTCTCTAACAACCATTGACTCTCTCCTTAGAGGAGACCTTACCATTTATAATAAGATATTTACATTAATAAAGGGAGTATACAATTATGAACACAGTAAAATATAGAAACCTTGTTAAAGAAGACTATGAGCCTATTAAACATTTAATCGGTGAGGCATTTGGATTTAATGAATTTATTACTGATAAAAAATTTTTAAATTCAATATTAAACTTCTATCTACACAGTTGCATTTTAGGAAGTTCCTTTAGCAAGGTAGCTGAAAAAGATAATAAAATTATCGGTGTCATTTTAGGCGATTCCGAAAAAGATAAAAATCGTTTAAAGAGATTTCATAATAGTTTTAGCCTTTCCTATAACACGCTAAAACTATTCATGACGAATAAAGAGAATAGAGAGTTTTTAAAATCATTTATACAAGTTAAAAAAACATATAAGGAACTAATTCAAGGAAAAGAAGATCAGTTTCAAGGTTGTATACAATTATTCATCGTATCTGAAGAATCTAGAGGACTTGGTGTTGGGAAATCATTAATGAACTACTTATTCCAATATATGACAGACGAAGATGTTACATCTTTATATTTATATACAGACAATAACTGTAACTATGGATTTTATGACAAACAAAACTTTAAGCGTATTAAGGAACAAACTGTTCATTTCGAACCAAAAGAAGAAGAATTTAATGTATTCTTATACCGCTATGATTTTAGCTCATAGTAACATTTACACTTCGATGCTCTTTGCTAATTAGCAAAGAGCTATATTCAGTATGATTATTCACTTCAACATCTCACCTCTTCTGTATGAAGCGAGTCGTTATGAAAGAATCATACGATCCTCCAACCAAACTCTTCTACTACTATTGTTTCCATTCGATTAGTGCGAAAAAGAGGAAATTATGTAACAACATCAATTTAAAAAGGAGAGTACAACATGGAATGGATTTATGAATTGTTCCAACAATACGGGTATTATGTCGTACTCGTCGGATTGCTTTTAGAATATATCGCTCTTCCGTTTCCAGGAGAGCCGACATTAGCCTATGCAGGGTTTTTATCACATCAAGGCGATTTAAGTTTACCCATTTTAATTTTTTTATCTTTTATTGGGACAAGTGTAGGTATGACATTTCAATACTTCTTAGGAAATAAACTTGGCATGCCATTTATTCAGAAATACGGCAAATATGTATTCTTAACAGAACGAAAAATTAAGTTAACGCAAACGTGGTTCGATAAATACGGGTATTTTCTAATCTTCATTGCTTTTTTCATTCCAGGTGTACGCCACTTTACAGGGTACTTTGCAGGAATTATCAACTTACCATTTCGCCGCTTTGCGCTGACAATTTATTCAGGCGCCCTATTTTGGGTATCATTCTTCTTAATCGGTGGTTACTGGTTAGGGGAAAACTTAGAAGATATATTCATGGTACTTGGTCAAAACATTTGGAAAATCCTCTTCGGTATTATTGTCATTACGCTAATCATACGATTTCGCAAAAAAATAAAACATGTGTTTATAAAAATCTGAATTAGAACGAACCGCATGTTATTAAAATCTTTCAACCATAAGTATTATCCAGCTTAACTGCGTACACAAATAATAAAACGGAGACCTATTCGCCTCCGTTTTTTTATTACATAAATCTTGCTCTCAAACTAAACCTTAGGTCAAGCACATTAATTTTTTTGACGTCTAAACATCATCGCTACCAAAATATACTAAATGACCACTTTATTCATATGGTCATCTGATGACCTAATCTATTTTCTTTTTAAACATTTATTATCCAACATTACCTTCTTACAACTTTATTCCTCGCACACTAAAATTATTATTTTTATATATGAAAAATACATCTCCATATCCCAACAAACCTTTATTTAAAACCGAATTTCATACATTTAAAATTAAAAATACCACCCGAAAAAGATTTTTATATAATAATAAAATGGATTACAAATAGAAGATACATACTATCTTTCTAATCATTTTCAAGAAAAATGAGGCTATCTTTTCTTGTTAAAAAGATAGCCTCATTTGTATAGACGACCGTTTTATCGCCTACTTTTTCGCACCTTTCAGTGACTCTCTCAGCACAAATTTCTGCAGTTTCCCACTCGCATTACGAGGAAGTTCATCCACAAATAAATAATGACGTGGGCGTTTATAATCTGCTAATTCATCACTTTCTTTACAATACTTTTCTAAATCAGCTTCTGTGATCGCTTCATCTTTCTTTACAATAACGGCTACAACACGTTCTCCCCATAATTCATCAGGTTCACCAAGCACTGCAACATCTAATATACCAGGGTGACTATGGAGGTAATCTTCAATTTCACGAGGGTAAATATTTACACCACCGCTAATTACCATATCATCCACGCGATCTGCAACGAATAAATAGCCATCTTTATCAAAGTAACCTAAGTCACCTGAATGATACCATCCTTTATACAGCGATTTTGTGTTTGCTTCTTCACGATTATGATAGCCAGCCATCATAGTCGGACCGCGCAAAATAATTTCTCCCACTTCATAAGGAGGTAATACATCATCTGGCTCTGCAGATGCATCTTCGTTCGGCTTTACAATACGAATTTCATGGCTAAAACATGGCGTCCCTGCTGAACCAGCTTTCGTAATTTGATCCTCTTCCACGAGAAACGCAACAACTGGCCCCATTTCTGTCATTCCGTATATTTGGACGAGATCAATATAAAGACGTTCTTTACATTCCTTCACTAAAGCCGGTGCCATTGCTGCTCCGCCATATATACCAATTTTCATCGAAGTTAAATCATATTGGGATAAATCTTTTTGCAGCAACATATTCCACATCGTCGGTGCTGCAAAGAACGTTGTAATCTTCTCTTCTTGAATCGTATGTAATACTGTTTCAGTATCAAAGTGATGCAAAATAACATTCTTTCCGCCAACTTGAATGCGCGGTATAATCCCAGCATTCAACTCACCACAATGATATAAAGGTGCTACTACAAGCCCGACACTATCCCTGTTATATTTTAAGAAATACGTACAAATCATACTATGCTCAGTCATTTCACGATGACGATGCAATACGCCTTTCGGATGCCCTGTCGTACCGCTCGTATAAAGCATAGAGCAATAATCCATTTCATCAATTTCGATATCTACTTTCTCAGAAGATGCTGCATTTACTTTTTCATGGTAGGAGCTTGCATAGGAAGGTTTATCGTCTTCTACATACCAAAAGGATGTATTTGGAAAATCTCTTTCAATCATAGCAACAGTTGACTCAACTGCTTTTTCAAAGACAACTACTTTCGAGGATGCGTCCTGAAGAATATAAGCTACTTCTTTCGCTTTTAAGCGGAAATTAATTGGATTAAAGATTGCACCAATTTTTGCACAAGCTAAGTAAACGTTTACAAATTCACGACAGTTATATAAGTAAACAGATACACAATCTCCCTTTCTTACTCCTTCTTCTAATAGAGCGTGCGCCGTTTTATTTATTTGTTCATCCCACTGTTTATACGTCCAGCGAATATTTTTTTCTGGTTCCACTAACGCCTCTTTATTCGGATACTTACCAACAGATAAATCAAAAATTCTCCCTATCGTCATGTACATGCCAACAATTTCCCCCTTTTCTCTTTCATAAATCTATCATTTCGTCTATAAGTAGACATTGTCCTCTATAAAATTGACTAATTTTTCTGATTAT
This sequence comes from Bacillus cereus group sp. N31, assembly GCF_016483245.1. Classification (NCBI taxonomy): domain Bacteria; kingdom Bacillati; phylum Bacillota; class Bacilli; order Caryophanales; family Bacillaceae; genus Bacillus; species Bacillus cereus group sp. N31. The sequence goes on from NZ_JAEHCH010000005.1 coordinate 182,668, forward strand.
TATCGACATAGTTTTACAAATGAAGGTATGTTTTGATTCACTTCTCAGTAAATAAAATTATATCGGCGGTTTTTTGAATATATCGACCGTAACTTGAAATATATCAGCGATTTTTAAAATATATCGACCGCAACTCAATATATATCAGCGATTTTTCGAATATATCGACTTACCGACAAAAATTGACAAAATAAAATGAAACTTTAATCGGGTTTTTACAGGCAGCCTGCCCCCCGCAAATAGCGGGATAAAAAAGAGACTGTTCCAAATCGGAACAGTCCTCTTATGCTTACACAAACAGCTCTTCTAAAATTTTCAGTTTATCTTCTGTATATTTTACAAAGCCATCGTTATATGATTTTGGATCTTTCGGATTCGCGAAATGCGTAATTGCGCCCGTCTTCGGATGAACAAACTTACTTGAAGCACCACAGCCAAGTCCGATAATCGATTGTACTTCTTCCATAATAACAATGTTGTAAATACTTTCTTGCGTAGGCATTGCATAACCAACGTTCTCTAAGTTACCTAAAATATTCTTTTGACGATATAGGTAATATGGTACGTAATTATGCTTTTGCGTCCACTCTTCTGCTTCGTGCATCATCGCTGTAATTTCTTCACGACCTGCTACTTTATATTTACGTTTGTTTTGTGTCATTTCAGAAGCACGTTTAAATGATAACGTATGAACTGTTAATGATTCTGGCATTAACTTTTCTGTTTCATCTAACGTATGCTTGAAGATATCTAACCCTTCACCAGGAAGACCAATAATTAAGTCCATATTAATATTGTTCATTCCCATTTCACGAGCTAAATGATACTTTTCAATTGTTTCTTCTACAGTATGATGACGGCCAATTGCTTTTAGTGTTTCTTGATGGTATGACTGCGGATTAATACTAATGCGGTCAATATTCCATTTATTTAACACTTCTAGTTTCGCTGGCGTGATTGTATCTGGACGACCTGCCTCAACTGTTACTTCACGCACATTTTTCACATCTGGGAACGCTTCATACATTTCTTCATACAGCATATCCATCTCTTCTGCTGTAATACTTGTTGGTGTACCGCCGCCGTAATAAATTGTCGTAACTGTCACACCTTTTTCTTTTAAAAACTTACCAATTTCACGAACTTCATAATGTAAACCACCTAAGAACGAATCAACAGATCCTTGGCGTCCGTTAATTGCGTAAGCCGGGAATGTACAGTATGCACATTTCGTCGGACAGAATGGAATACCGATATAAATACTTACTTCCTCTTTCAAACGGTATAAATCCGGAACAACTGCTAATTGGCAATCAACAATACGCTGAAGAAGTTCAATTTTCTCTTCATGAATTAAATAGCTTTCACGAAGTTCTTGATGTGCTTCTTCTTTTGACATACCACTTTGAAGCATTTTATGAAGAAGTTTCGTCGGACGTACTCCCGTTAAAATACCCCAGCTTTGTTCAAGACCTGTTAACTGCTGAAGAACAGAAAGATATACATAAGAAACAACATGTTTCACTTGCTTCATACGCTCTTTTTCATCTGTAAAAGCAGATAAATCTTTCGCGAATGTTTCTTCATACACATTTCCAGTAGCAACATCTGTTAAGCGAGCTGATGCTTTCACATTCTCTTCAATGTGTATATCAACGATAAGATTTGCTTCCTCTTGTTCAAATCCAATCGTACTATCTTCAAAAAATAAGCCGCCAATATTTTGTAGCGGACGTAAAAAACGATCATCTTGTAACGTTTTAATTGAAATTAACAACATTATCACCTTTTCATTTGCAAACTCTCTTTAGTTTACTTGAAGGGCGTTTGTAGGTCAATACAGAAGGTTTTACCTTATTCCTTCTATTAATAACTTAAAGGCATAAGAGATAACATTTCTCTTATGCCTTTTATACATCTATTAACTATTTTTAGTCATAAATCTTAAACGTATTCCTAATAACACAAGAACAAAACCAACGAATGGAAGATAGTTCATATCATGTCCTGTGGCTGGAAGTTGTTGATTATTAGAAGAACCTTGCCCTTTTTCGGGTAAGTTAGGCTTCTCTGTTCCTTCACCTGGTGTTTCTGCTCCTCCACCTGGTGTTTCCGTTCCTTCACCTGGTGTTTCTGTTCCTCCACCTGGTGTTTCTGTTCCTCCACCTGGCTCTTTTTGATTTGTAATTTGAAGTTTTATAACTTCAATTTTTTGATTAGAAATCGTAAACTTAATTTCCTTATTAGATAAAGTGTATCCTTCTGGAGCCTGTACTTCTTTTAAAATGTAATCTCCTGGTTCAAGTTTCTTGGAAGTTGCTTTACCATCTTTATCTGTTGTTAATTTGTCTATTTTCGTTCCGTCTTTCAAAATTTCAAAAACTGCGCCTGCTAATATTTTATTTGTATCATTCGCATCTACCTTTGTAATTTCTACTTGACCTGTTATTTTTTCTTTCACTTTTTCATTCAATACTTCTTGTTTTACTAATTCATTTGCTACGATGTTTACTTCTACTGTCACTTCCAGCGCTTTATAACCTTCTGGCGCTTTCGTTTCCTCTAACGTGTATTTTCCTGGCACTACGTTTTCGAATTTCACAACACCATCTTTATCTGTTGTTTTCGCCTCTCCAACTACTTGACCAGATTCATTCTTTAATTTAAATTCTGCGCCCGCTAGAACTTTCCCACTCTCTGCATCCTTTTTGATTACTTGTAAGCTTCCTAGTTCTTTCGCATTTTCTACTTGTACTTGTACTACTTTATTTGCTTCCACAACGACTTCAATTTCTTCTTTTAACAACTTATACCCTTGTGGTGCTTTCGTTTCTTTCAATGTGTATTTTCCTGGTTCTAATTTTTGAGAGATTACTTTACCTGTTTTATTTGTTCGTAATGTCTCTACTTTTTTACCATCTTTATACACTTCGAATTCTGCGTCTGATAATAGTTTCTCTTTATCATTTGCATCCACTTTTACAATTTCAAATTGACCAAGGCTCTTACTATTCGTTACTTTTACATCAATAACTTTTTCACCGTCAACTGTTACATGAATTACTTGTTTTGTTAACTCATAACCTTCTGGCGCTTTTGTTTCTTCTAACGTATATTCCCCCGGCACTAGTCCGTCTACTTTTACAGTTCCAGACTCATCTGTTGTAATTCCTTCTTTTACAACATTTCCTTTCACATCTTTCAATGTAAATTGTGCGCCTGCTAAACGTTTCGTTTGATCTTTATCATCCATTTTAATAATTTGTAGAGAACCTAAGATTTTTTCGTTTTCTGCCTCTACTTTTACTACTTCTTTCTCGTTTTGAATTGTTACTTTCCATTCTTTATTAGAAAGTTTATAGCCCGTTGGTGCTTTCGTCTCTTTCACTGTGTATTCACCTAATGGTAATTTCCGTGACATCACTTTTCCACTCTCATCTGTTTTCAGTTCCGCTACCTTTTTACCATCTTTATACACTTCGAATTCTGCACCTGATAATACTTTCGTTTTATCATTCGCATCTACTTTCACAATTTCGAATTGACCTGTTACTTTTTCATTCGTAACTTCTTGTGTTACTACTTCATTCGCTACAACATTTACTTCTACTGTCACTTCTAGCGCTTTGTAACCTTCTGGCGCTTTCGTTTCTTCTAACGTGTATTTTCCTGGCACTACGTTTTCGAACTTCACTACGCCATCTTTATCTGTTGTTTTCGTTTCTCCAACTACTTGACCACTTTCGTTTTTCAGTATAAATTCTGCGCCTGCTAGAACTTTTCCACTCTCTGCATCCTTTTTGATTATTTGTAAGCTTCCTAGTTCTTTCGCGTTTTCCACTTGTACTTGTACTACTTTATTTACTTCCACAACGACTTCAATTTCTTCTTTTAACAACTTATATCCTTGTGGTGCTTTCGTTTCTTTTAATGTGTACTTCCCTGGTTCTAATTTCTGAGAAATCACTTTACCTGTTTTATCTGTTCGTAACGTATCTACTTTCTTACCGTCTTTATACACTTCGAATTCTGCGTCTGATAATAGTTTCTCTTTATCATTTGCATCTACTTTCACGATTTCGAATTGACCTGTTACTTTTTCAGGGATTTTTTTATTCAACACATCTACAATAATTACTTTATTAGCCTCTACATTTACAGGAACTGAACTAGATGATAGTTCATATCCTTTCGGGGCTTCTACCTCTTTTAATGTATATGTTCCAACTGGAAGTTGTTTTGATAAAGCTTCACCTTTACTGTCTGTAATAATTGTTTCGACAACTTTCCCATCTTTATCTATCACATCAAATTTTGCACCTGGTAGAAGTTGACCAGATTCATTATCTTTTTTCAACAATTTAAATTGGCCATTTTCAACTTTTTTCGTATTCTTCATAACAAGTTCAATTACGTTTGTACTATCAATTGTTACTTTTACTGGTGTATCAACTTTTATATATCCTTCTGGTGCACTAATTTCTTTTACAAAATAATCACCAAGTGGTAAATCTTTAACTTCCGCAATACCCTTTTCGTTTGTTGTAACAGTAGCCACAACAGTATTATCTTTGTCTATAACATCAAATTTTGCGTCTTTTAAAACAATGTTTTCATCGTTTTCATCAACTTTTTTAATTTGTAAATTTCCTTTTTCAGCTGCTGGCTTATTCCATTTCGGCCAGTTAAATTTAAAGTTATGAACCTCAAATCCATCTCTTTGGTGTAATCCTCCAACATAGGCTTGTCCATTAATAGAACCACCTTTTGTCTCTACAACTGCATTAGGTGCAAACACACTACCTACTACACCATAACCTTTAGTTGTTATCTTTGTAGCATTAGGAAACACCCAAATTACCTTACTAGCTAACTCAGTAAAAGATGAATTAGGGTCGTATGCTTGAGATGTATTAATTAAGTCTGTTGCCATCCCAGTATTTCTTGTATCATACAAAATTGCACCGCCACCAAAACTCACTTCTTCTGCATCTGAATAAATAACAATGAAGTCTTTATTCTCTACATTTGGAAGATAAACGTCTTTTACATCAAATGTTTTCTTTCCCGTTTGGCCTGAAGAGACATAAATATTAGGGTTGTTTACATCTTCACCGATTCCAAAGCTCATATTAAGTGTTGGCTTATCAGTGTGTAATTGGCCCGCATCCCCGATTACACCATCAACGTCTTTTCTAAATTCTTTAAACTTAGCATCAATCTCCGCTTGCTCTTTATAAGAGATACGGTCATATGACGTTTTCATTGCGCCATCTGGGTCACCGTCTTTTGTCATCGCCACTGTTCCATCTTGAATAATTACTTGTCCTGCTCCCGCTTTCGTAAATTGACCGCCTAGTAATAATGATGGATATCCTTCATCTACCCAAGTTGCTCCAGCTAAGTTATTTGCTCCAGTTGCAGCCGCTACGACTGTATAACTTGATGCGTTCATATTTTTTTGAACAGCCATCGCACCTTCAATATCCGCACTCGTTGCACTATGATCTCCAAAAATGATGGCGTTGTAATAAGATACATCACCTAAACCTTTTAATTCTGTTGTAGCTGCCTCTGCTTTAAATGGTAAATGGATTAAAAAATTCATACATATTAGTAATACAACTATTAAACTACTACTTAACTTTTTAATTTTTTGATTAAATGATTTCCTCAAGAAATTCATTCCCCCTTTTAAACTTCCTAAAATCATAAAAAGAAACACATTTCATATGTGCCAGATCTTACTCACATTAACTTAAAATAATCCATTTAAATAAAACAAAGAAACGCTACAACTAATTAATAAAATTACTACAATTCATTTTTGAAATAATACGTGAACTACACTATCATGCGGCAATGTTTTACATACGGGAGCTCAATAAAATTTATCTGAAGAATATTTCATGTGGTGTAACTATTTTGGGAACATCATCCACTTTACATTAGTTTTCTAAAGGATTCAAGTGAATTGTATAGATTTCATACACAATTCACAACCTAAAACGCTTTCATTCCTTTTAGTAAGTTCAACAAAAAAACGTAGCCACAAAGCTACGTTTTTCTTTCATCGTTTCGGTGTATTTTTATGGTTTTTCAAAAACGGAAGTGGGAATTGCTTACGGAAATGCTCTTTAATCATATACTCTACACCGTTCTCACTATTTGAACGTGTAATCCAATCTGCCGCTTGCTTTAACTCTACAGGTGCGTTCCCCATCGCTACCCCAAGTCCCACGTTTTCAATGACCTCTAAATCTTCCATGCTATCCCCAATCGCAACCATTTCATTTAGCGAAATATTTAAATGCTCTCCAAGCAACTGTAATCCGCGTAACTTTGATACATTTTGCGGCAAAATTTCTATTCGTTTTGCGTCACATTCAACATACTCTATATCTTGGAATGCTTTTCTTAGCGTAGTTAGCCCTCTTTCCTTTTCACCTTTACTATGGAAAACAACATCAATTTTTGGTGCCGCTACTGGATGATCACGAAGCGCATCACCTAATGAATCTACAAATTGAACTGGATAAAATAAAGGATCTGCACTCGATAATACAGTACGCGCAATTAAATTTGGTGTATTTCTCTCCCGGTTTCCGATTGAAAACCGCTCATGAGAAATGCGTACATTACAATCAAAGTGCTCTAACACTTGCACAATATTAAAAGTCTTCTCTTCAGATAATCTTTTTTGAACGTACGGCTTATCTAACGTTGCTGAAACGAAAGCACCACCGTGTGTCACTAATATAGAATCTAATTTTAACGCCTTTGCTACTTTATGAGCAGACTGAAAATTACGGCTCGTAAATAATGTAACGTATACGTCTTTTCTTTTCACAAATTCAATTGTTTCTCTTAATCCTTTTGCGATTTTTCCGTTATTGTATAGTAGTGTCCCATCTATGTTAAGAGCTAGTAAGCGATAAATCATGTCGCACTCCCCCTCTTCGCTGTTGTACTCTATCCATAATTTATGAAATAAATGTAGCAAATAGAACGAGTTAGAATTACTACTAAAAATTTGGTTTACTATATACATATACACTTAGCAAAGGAGATAGTACAATGCAGGCACCACCTTCCTTTTATGAAGGCGATACGTTAGAAGTCGCAAAGAAATTACTCGGACAAAAACTTGTACATATTGTAGATGGAATAAAACGAAGCGGAATCATTGTAGAAGTAGAAGCATACAAAGGTCCCGATGATAAGGCCGCACATAGTTACGGCGGCAGACGGACGGATCGCACGGAAGTCATGTTTGGTGCACCAGGACATGCTTACGTATATTTAATTTACGGTATGTATCATTGTTTTAACGTCATTACAGCGCCAGTTGGCACCCCGCAAGGCGTTCTCATTCGAGCCCTTGAGCCTATAGATGGGATTGAGGAAATAAAATTAGCGCGCTACAACAAAACCGACATTACAAAAGCACAGTACAAAAATTTAACAAACGGTCCTGGCAAACTATGCCGTGCACTCGGAATCACTTTAGAAGAACGCGGCGTATCATTACAAAGTGATACGTTACATATTGAACTCGTTCCAGAAGAAGAACATATGTCATCACAATATAAAATAACAGCAGGACCTCGTATTAATATCGACTATGCAGAAGAAGCTGTGCATTATCCGTGGCGGTTTTATTATGAGGGGCATCGGTTTGTTTCAAAGAAATAAGCGATATCAACGATTTTTCAAATATATCTATCGTAACTTACAATATATCAACGATTTTTCGAATATATCTATCGTAACTTACAATATATCAACGGTTCGACAAGAAATATCGATTTATCGACAAATAATAACATTACGAATAAAAGAAGACTGTTCCAAAATGGAACAGTCTTTCCCTCTTACTCTGCACCTTCCGCAGTCGCAATATCATTTTCTAAGTTTTCTCTTGATAATTCAGCCGCCATAAAGTCAGCTGTTTCTGGAAGTGCTAAATGCATATGAGCTTTTTGACAAATTTGGATCGTACAGTTTTCAACAACATAGTCGAAAACATGTCCGCCCCCGCGAATTTCATCATCAATATAATGTAAGTGGAACCCAGCTACACCAATGCCTTGCGCGTAATCTGGTGTCCAAAATCCAGCAAGCGTACCTTCTGTATTTTCAAATGAAAAGATTGGTTGTGATTTCGTCACTTCAACGAGCGGTGTATACGGTTTTTCTTGTCTTGGAACAGTTCTCGTCCTTACTTCACGGAACGTACCGTCCATTCGAATACCGTAAAACAAGTTTTTACTTGGCATTAATTCATGTAATAACGCTTCAACTTCTTCACGATTCATCGGACGCTCTACCGTATAACTCATTTCTTTTTCAAAAAACGTTACAGTCGCAAATGGCGTTGTTTCTTCTGGCTCTACTTTTTCTGCTGAACCGTCTGAACGTAAATGATAAAATTCATTATCAAATGCAATCATTTCACCATCTAATTGATCAAATGTGCCGATGCCGAAATCACCATGTTTTTTCAAATCTTCAAAGCTAATCACACCATCATATATACCATCTAATAGCGCAAGCATTGTAGATGTTTGATATACTTCATTACTCGTTTTCGTTTTTTTTGCATCAATATCAATTAATTGCGCAACAGTCATCTCAAATCTGCCTCCATTAGTTTAATTGGTTTGGTAATAATTTTTCGCTTAATTTAATGTTGTCACGATAGTCAATTGGAATATCAATAATGACAGGACCATCTGCTGCTAATGCTTCTTTTAATACCCCTTCTAATTCATCAGGCGTGTTAACACGAAGACCTAACGCCCCGAAACTTTCTGCATATTTCACAAGATCAACATCGCCAAACTCTGTAGCTGATGTTCTACCGTATTTCATCATTTGTTGGAACGCAACCATATCATATGTACCGTCTCTCCAAACGAGATGTACAACCGGTGCATTTAAACGTACCGCTGTTTCTAACTCCATCGAAGAGAATAAGAAACCACCATCACCTGACACGGAAACAACTTTTTTTCCCGGTTCAACTAAAGTAGCGGCAATTGCCCAAGGTAGTGCAACACCTAACGTTTGCATACCGTTACTAAATAATAGTCTACGTGGTTCATAAGAACGGAAACATCTCGCCATCCAAATAGAATGGGAACCGATGTCACACGTAACAGTTGTATCGTCACTAATTAAAGAACGAAGTGTGCGAATGACTTGAAGCGGATGCGTAACACCTTCAGAAGCGCGGTTTGGAACTTCTGCTTGCTCTGATAACTTCGCGCGTAATCGTTCTAACACTGCTTCTGATTCCGTGCTTAATACAAGTTTCGGTAATTTTTCTGCAATGCTATTTACAGTTAAAGCGATATCGCCAATTAATTCACGCTCTGGTTGGTAATCATGATCGATATCTGCTTGATGGTCATCAAGATGAATGATCGTTCTGTCCCCAAGTTTATTCCAAAATTTCGGATCGTACTCAATTGGATCATAACCGATAGAAATAACGAGATCCGCTTCTTCTAGTAAAATATCACCTGGTTGATTACGGAATAATCCAACGCGGCCGAAGAAATGATCTTCTAACTCACGTGAAATTGCACCAGCTGCTTGATACGTTTCAACGACAGGAAGTTCTGTATCAGCAATTAATTCACGAACAGCTTTCGTCACTTCATTTGTGCTCGCTCTCATACCGAGTAAAATAACTGGTAATTTCGCTGATTTTATTTTTTCTACCACATATGTAATATCATATGTGGGAGCGATTCCAAGCTGTGGCTTAGAAAGCGCACCGATAGACTCTACAGTCGTTTCCGCAGTCATAACATCTTGCGGAAGACTTACTAAAGTTGCTCCCGGATTTGTGGAGGTAGCACTTCGAAATGCATTTGATAGTGCTTCTGGTACGTTATCCGGATGCTCTACTTCTACGCTATATTTTGTGATTGGTTCGAATAGTGCAGCATTATCCATAGATTGATGGGTACGTTTTAATCGATCCGTACGTGGAACTGCACCAGCTAAAGCAACAACGGGATCACTCTCCGCATTCGCAGTAACAAGACCTGTCGCTAAATTTGATGTCCCTGGTCCTGAAGTTACAAGACACACACCCGGTTTCCCTGTTAATCTACCAATAGCAGCTGCCATAAATGCTGCGTTTTGTTCATGACGACAAACGATTAACTCTGGTCCTCTTTCTTGCAATACATCAAATACAGAGTCAATCTTCGCTCCTGGAATACCGAAAACATGTGTAACACCTTGTTTAATTAAACAATCAACAACAAGATCTGCTCCTTTTGTTTTTGTCTTCACGTCGTTTGCTTTTACACCTGTACTCATCAAACTAATCATCCCTTTATTTCATAATGTGTGTAATAAAGATTTTAATTTCACCTAGTTAATTAACGTGGTGAAGTATCATGTATCATTATATTACAAATGCATTATTTTTCCAACAATATGAATTTGACAGTATTTTGACAACCCTTAAAGAATACGCTTACAATTAATTTGTTTTTTAAAATAACATTTACTTTTAAACTTAATTCCCTAAACAAAAAAGACGCCCTATAAAGGAGCGTCTTCCACTATTACGCTTGTTGCGCGCTATATAATTCTTCAAGTGGCTTCATGATAATTTTGTTAACGTCGCCGATTACAACGTTTAGGCGTTGCTCAGTTTCCATTAATTTTGTAATTTTAGCATCTTGTTGAATGCGAGCTACAACTTCTTGTGCTTGTTGGTTGTCTTCTTCAGTAATTTCTTGGCCTTGCATCATTTTTTGTTGTAGGCTAAGTTGCATCGTACGGAACTCTTCAAATAAGTTCTTTGAAGCTGCATCTCCTTGTACTGCCGCATAGCTCTCTTTTAAAGTTTTGAAGTCTTCGTTTTCAGCGATTGCTTTTTGTAATTCATATGCTACATCATGAATGTTTTTTGTCATTTTATTTTTCCTCCTTTAGAAGGCTAGCGCTTTTCGCTCACACTGCCTTTTAAGTGCATTTACATACGCACCTCTTCTTACCATATCAAACTATGCAAGAGATGTGAAGAAATTTCACTCTTATTTCTATGTACTTATCTTTACTACCTAAGGAACAACAGTAACAACCCTTGCACGAGTCCAATCATTCCGCCTAATAAGGCACCTAAATACGTAATCATTTTCAGCTCATTTTTTGTAATGGACAGAACTAAATCTTCTAGTCTCTCTGTTGAAAACGTAGACACTTCTTGCTGAACAATTTCCGCAAGATGTAGATTATTTAGTATGGTCTCTACATTTTCTGTCCCCCACTTCAAGCCTTTCGTTACTGCACTTGGAACCACTTTTTCAATGATTGTTTCTCGAACTGGCGCACACACTTGCTGTACAGATTGGTTTAAAAACTTACTCACTGTTTCCTCAACTTTAACTGCAGACAATATGGAGCTTACAATCATTTCTTTTTCTACAAACGTTTCTAATTCTTTTACATCTCTTCCCTTTAACTTTTCCCACTCTTTTTGCAGTACATTAGTTAAAAGCTTTTCCGTACCATCTTGACCTAAAAATTTAATTACTTCTGGCTGCACACGATCCACTACACTTACATTCCCTAGAAACATCCCGACTAAGTTAAGTAATGTTCCACGAGAAGCAAAGAAATCATCAATCATTTTTGAAAGGCGCGCTTTCCCTTCTTCACTTTCAAAAAATTCAATTCCTCGCTCTAAAATAAAAGCCGAGACATTTGGAATTGCATTCTCTATTTTTTCATGTACAGAATGAGGTAAAGCTTGTTCCCATGTATATGTATAGTACTCCGCTAAAAATTCCTGAACTTTTTCTGTAATCACATGCTCGATTTTCCCGGTCGCCTCTTCTTCTACATGTGCTACATTCCATTTTTCTAACATATGTCGCAGTGATTGTTCATTCGTAATGACTTTATCCACTTCCACTTGCACCCAGCGAATTAAACTTTTTTGAAACTCTTCATTTGTTAGCTTTTTTCCGATTCCTTCTGGCGTTAACAAATGCTCGACTACCATTTTCCCTAATTGAACAGCAAGCTCATCACGTCGCTTCGGAATTAATCCAGGTGTAAATGGCAATTGAAACTTTCCAATATAAATAGGACGATGGGGACGAAATAACATTTTTATCGCTAAGTGGTTCGTATATCCTCCAATAATCGCTCCGAGCCCTGTCGTCGTTAACATATTCAACCATATATTCATTACAATCAACCTTTCGCTTCTCCAAAACTATAGCATATCATCATACGGACAAAAGTATAATGGTATAAAAATGTATTTGCAATATATAGCTTCGCCTATTATGCCAACACTTTGTTAATAAAGGAGTGATTTCGTTGGTTCTCGGTATTTTAACTTCCCGACCTCATTATGAGCAAACGTATTACACCGAAATCGCCAAACGCGCTCGGCTTTATCATAATGTCGTTGCCCAGTTTACACCATTTTGTATTGATCCTAAAACAGACCTTGTTTCTGGTCTTATTTATGATACAGATACAGGAAAATGGAAAGAGCAAACATTCCCTATTCCTTCTTATATATACGATCGTTCTTCTTTTAACGAGGATACAGACTTTGAAAAAGCTAAATCAATTATTCATTCATTACACAACCGTCCTTCCACTACCTTTTTAAATAACACACTTATTAACTTAAGCGAACTACATGATTTATTTCTTACTAATAAAAAATTATCTCCTTATATACCAAAATTTGAAATAGCAACGATACAAAACATTTTCAAACTTTTATTAAAAACAAAAGATATTATTATACGTCCTACTCATACACATTCCAATGAAAGTCTGTACCGGATCGCTTATAAAAATAAAACGTTTCATATCGATACAATACATGACGCATATCATACTTCTACTCCAATCAAACGGACAGATGAGTTTATATCTTGGTACAAATCTAACATACAATCAACACGTTATATCACCCATACGATGCTACAACCACCGAACCAACTAACGTATCCACTCCACATTCGAACCATTTTGCAAAAAAATAGAGAACAAAAATGGAACGTTATCGGTCAATTTATACAAAAAAGCTCATTTCCGAACCAATTTTTACTTTCCGTAACGGATGATTCCTCGCTGCATTCATTATCAAAAATTAAATATGTACTATCTAATACCGGTGTGCAACTATTACAAGACGCTTTACACGACATTATAAATGAAGTGTTTCAAACATTAGATCAATCTTATTCTTCTTTATTCGAACTAGAACTTTCCACAATTATGGATCAAAAAGGGGCGATTTGGCTTATGTATGTCAACACGATTCCCCCTTACGAACGTTACATTCATCATAATGATTCGTTAGCTGAAAAGATCTTTCACGGACCACTAAAATTTAGCCGCTTTACACCATAACGAAAGGAGGGAATCCCATTTTGAAAGAGCACATATATACATTAAACATTTCAGATGAGCATCCAAATAGTATTACTTTACCTTACATTTTTTCTATTACACCACCTATTACATCCCTTTCCTTCGGCAGACGCCATGTTGCAAGTGAAGAGGTAAAAATTCATTATTCCTTTACTCGTGAAATTATGATTGGAAAACGAATTGCAGAAAAACTTTTACTCCCTCATTCCACTACCATTCATGCCTTTACACAAAATGAAACAATTATTTTCGGACCATTAGTCGGTATTTTCACAACTGGTTTTAACGATGACTCACCTATTCCTTTAGGAAACCGTTCCACATCTCTCAGTGAGTTACTAACACCACCATTTACATTACGACCGTTCGTATTCGTTTTTGGCGTTCAACATATAAACTGGGAAGAAGAAACGATTGATGGGTATTTCTTTCAAGAAGGCAAATGGCTAAAGAAAAAAGTTCCTTTGCCAAATGTCATTTACGATCGACTACCAAATCGTAAAGCAGAAAATTATAAACCAATCGTTAGAGCAAAAAGGAAATTAGAACATGACTATAACATTCCATGGTTTAACCCAGGATTTTTCAATAAATGGGACGTTCATCAACTTCTCATGAAGGACGATTCAATTGTGCCTTTATTACCAAACACAGAGACATTTCAGCACTTCGAACAAGTAGAACGGTTTCTTGGCACATATAAATCAATTTACATGAAACCGATACACGGTAGCTTCGGAAGAAATATTCATCAACTATTTTATTCTCAAACAGAGAATTGCTACTACTGTCGTTATCGCGAAAATGAAGAGAATAAACTAAGAAAGTATCAATCATTAGAAACACTTCTGAACCACGTATTAACAGGACATGATTTAAAGAAGTTTATCGTACAGCAAGGTATTTCTTTACTTCGCTTCGACGGGCAACCTGTTGATTTTCGCATTCATACAAATAAAAACCATTTCGGTAATTGGGTCGTCAGTGCCATCGTCGCCAAAATTGCTGGCAAAGGTAGCTTAACCACACATGTAAATAGCGGTGGTGATACAAAATTACTACAAGAACTTTTTCCAGATTCAACGAAACAAGTTCAAATTGAAAATAAATTAAAACAAACAGCCTTGCAAATAAGTTACGCGCTCGATGGGCAAGTAACTGGGAACATTGGAGAAATCGGTTTTGATATTGGTTTAGACATGCAGGAAAATCCGTGGCTATTTGAAGCAAACTCAAAACCTGGGCGAACTGTATTCCAAGATGAAAAATTAAAAGAACAAAGTGAACTGACGCGCCAATTATTTTACGAATATGCTATCTACTTAACTGAACATTCTTTGCGCGATGCAAAAGAAAAAATGTCCCAAATGAAATTAGGGACTTCATCAAACACCGAACATATCCCTTCTCCTATGATTCACTCACAAATACGAAAACAAAAACTTCCACCTCATTCATAAGGTGGAAGTTTTCTATTTACACAAGTTTTACTACAACCTCCGTTTCCACGTTACATACTCCGCAATAAAAAATATGATTGCAATATTCTTGTGAATGATTATGTGTTAATCCATCTACCTCACTTAATAATTCCTGATCCATATACGCACTATAATCGTCTATGTAATCAACAGTTTTCCCATAATCTTGGAGTATACCTTGGCAATTTTGACAAGAATATGTTTGTGATTCTAATGCGTTACAAAGCGGGCAAATCCCCATCATGATTCCTCCATACATTATCGTTTAACATCATTTAAAGACTTTCTTTTTAGGTTGAAGAAAGCATCTAGCCATGAGTAGATACGGTCAGTTCCTTTCCTTTCCATGCCCCATCCTTAGTTAAACTAGAAATGAGAAGTTAATGCCTTTTTAGTTTTTATATTACTAAGCTGCAATTGTAATGTATCTCACTTTCATAAACGATTAATAAAAAGCTAATTATTAGCCCTAACATAGCCGGATTCAAAGAGAACACCATATTTAATATCGCTCTTAGTTTAGCCTTCTTTCTTAAAAATACAACGATTACTCTTATTTCATAATTTACGAAATCACTACATTTTTTTGACAAAATTTACAAATTATTATTTTGTATATCTTTCTAGGTAACATCCATACTATGAGTACAAACTTAATTACCGATGGATTAGCGCCAAACGGGGCGATAATATCTGGTTCAAATCCAGCTAGTCCAACCAAAAAAATTTTTATAACTCTAAGGAGGATATATTCCTATGGCAAACCAAAATTCTTCAAATCAATTAGTAGTACCAGGAGCAACAGCTGCAATCGATCAAATGAAGTACGAAATCGCTCAAGAATTTGGTGTACAATTAGGAGCAGATTCTACGGCTCGTGCTAACGGTTCTGTTGGTGGAGAAATCACAAAACGTCTAGTTGCAATGGCTGAGCAAAGCCTTGGCGGATTCCAAAAATAAATATATATGGCAAAAAGGTCTCAAGGCATATGCCTTGAGACCTTTCTTAATTATTGAAGCATTTGTAAAAACTTCTTCGTGCGTTCTTCTTTTGGATTTGTAAATACATCTTCTGGTGTACCTTGTTCGACAACGACACCGCCATCCATAAAAATAACGCGATTCGCAATTTGATGAGCAAAACGCATCTCATGCGTTACAATAACCATCGTCATGCCTTCTTTAGCAAGTTCTTTCATTACCTTTAGAACTTCTTGAACGAGTTCAGGATCAAGTGCTGACGTCGGTTCATCAAATAGTAACACTTCCGGCTCCATCGCAAGCGCGCGAGCAATTCCAACGCGCTGTTGTTGTCCGCCTGATAATTGGAACGGATATAAATCCACTTTATCTGCTAAACCAACTTTTTCAAGGAAATAGTTTGCTTTTTTCTTCGCTTCTTCTTTCCCCATCTTTTTCACTGTAACGAGCCCTTCCATTACATTTTGAATGGCTGTTAAATGCGGGAATAAGTTATGATGTTGGAACACCATTCCTGTTTGTGTACGAAGATTTACAATATCTTTCTTCGATACTTTTTGAGCGAAATCAAGCTCTTTATTGCCGATACGAATACTACCAGCGTTCGGTGTTTCTAGAACATTTAGGCAACGTAGAAACGTCGTTTTGCCAGATCCAGAAGGTCCGATAATAACAACAACTTCGCCCTTCTCAACTGATAAATCTATATGCTTTAGTACGGTATTATCCCCGAAACTTTTTTGTAAGTGCTGAATTGAAATCATAAAAACAAAAACTCCTTTTGTAAAAGGATTATTTTAATGTGTAGCGTTCTGAACGCTTTTCTAACATCTGTTGTACGATTGATAATAAGAAACAAATAACCCAATAAATAAGACCTGCTTCAAAATAAACAATTAAAAACTCATAGTTCATTGCCGCAATTTCCTGCGCTTTTCGGAACATTTCTGTTACTAAAATTAACGATGCTAATGAAGTATCCTTCACTAAGCTAATAAATGTATTCGAAAGCGGCGGAATTGATACGCGCGTTGCTTGCGGTAAAATAACACGTTTTAATGCTTGCGGGTATGTCATCCCAATTGTATAAGCTGCTTCCCACTGTCCTTTAGGAATTGAAAGGATAGAAGCACGAATAATTTCAGATGCATACGCACCAACATTTAATGAAAATCCAATAACTGCTGCTGTATACGGCTCAACTTCAATATTAAGAGTTGGAAGACCATAGAAAATAATAAATAACTGTACAAGAAGTGGCGTTCCGCGAATGATAGATACATAGATACGAGCAATCCATTGTAAAATACGACTACCTGAAATACGCGCGAGCGCTGTTAACGTCGCCAGTATAATTCCGATAATGAATGTAATAAGCGTTAATGGAATTGTCGTAAAGACAGCTTCCTTCAGCATAGGCATGAAGGAAGACTGCATAATATCTATCCAAGTAGACAATCGATCTGAAACCAATGCACTACTTAGATACATTTTCACCGAACCATTTTTTCGCTATTTTGTCGTACGTACCATCTTTTTTCATATCTTCTAACGCTTTATCAACTTCTTGTACAAGCTTATCGCTACCTTTACGGAATAAGAATCCACTTTGTGAAGCTTCTTTTTCTGTATCTACAATTTTAATTTTTGCATCTTTTTTCGTTTCTAAGTAGTTTAATACTGATAACTTATCATTAATTGTGAAATCAACACGGCCAGTGTTTAATAATTCTGCCGCTTGGCTAAAGCCTTCTACGTTAGTAATTTCCGCACCATTTTTCTTAGCAATATCTGCATAGTTACTTGTTAAAGATTGCGCTGCTTTTAACCCTTTTACATCAGCAAATGTAGCAGGTTTATCTTTATCTTTTGCAATAACTAATACTGCTGAAGATGAAACGTATGGTTTAGAGAAATCATATTTCTTTTGACGATCTTCACGAATACCAACTTCGTTCGCAACCATATCGAAACGCTTCGCATCTAAACCAGCAAGTAAGCTATCCCATTGTGTTTCTTTAAATACAGGTTTTACACCTAAACGTTTTGCAACTTCTTCTGCTAATTCAACGTCAAATCCAGTTAATTTATTGCTTGAATCGTGGAACGTAAATGGTGGATATGTACCTTCTGTACCAATTACAAGTTCACCGCTTTGTTTAATCTTTTGTAATGCGTCTTGACTAACTGTATCTTTTTTCTCTTCTTTACCGCAGCCGGCTACAATCCCGATCGCTAATGTAGTTACTGCAAGCACTGAAAATAATTTTTTCATGATGGTAATCCTCCAAGTATTCTGATAGGAATTTAAAAACTATATTGATTGTATGCAATCTTGAACAATTTTTCAATGAAAATGTTCTTATTTAGTTTATCCTTTTTCTTCATAATCAAACAAAATGGAAAAATAACGCTACATACAAAAAATAAGTAACATTTTTTAATATAGCATTAATTGTAGGAAAGGTAAAATAATACTTCTTATTATGTACCTTTATCGCCGACATTTTGCCAACAAAAAAGAACTTGCGACAATCGCAAGTTCTTCCCCGCATTAAGCGCTCTGGTTTCCTTCCATTTGCGTTTTGTACATATCGTAATAACGGCCACGCTTTTTCATTAATTCATCATGAGAGCCTTTTTCTAAGATTGTTCCTCTATCGAGTACAATAATTTGATCCGCACTTTTAATTGTTGAAAGACGGTGAGCGATAATAAACGTCGTTCTCCCTTTTTTCACAACTTCTAGCGCTTGTTGAATCATTGCCTCTGTCTCTGTATCAATACTAGATGTTGCTTCATCTAAAATTAAAATGGCTGGATCAAAAGCCAGTGCCCTAGCAAACGATATAAGCTGGCGTTCTCCGGTTGAAAGTGTACTTCCTTTCTCCGTAATTTCTTCGTTTATATTGTTCGCAAACCTTTCCGCACCCACATCACGTAATGCTTTTACGATGCGATCTTTTGAAATTTTTTCGTTCTCTAAGCTTACATTGGAAGCGACCGTCCCGCTAAATAAAAACGGATCTTGTAATACGATTCCCATATGCTCACGAGTTGCTTGTTTCGGCATTTCTTTTACATCGTGACCGTCAATTGTAAGCTTCCCTTTTTCAAACTCATAAAATTGAAAGAGTACATTCATAATGGAACTTTTTCCTGATCCAGTATGACCGACAAGTGCTACTGTCTCGCCTTGTTTCGCTTCAAAAGAAATATTTTTTAGCACTTCATCTTTTCCATTATAAGAAAACGAAACATTATCAAACTTCACATTTCCTTGTAAGCGAGGCATGCGTTCTTCTTCCACTGCCTCTCCCTTTTCCTCTAGCAATTCGAAGACACGCTCTGACGCAACGCGCGATTGTTCTAAGTTAGCAAGCTGATTTACCATATTTGTAATTGGTGAGAACAATCTCGTTAAATAATCGACGAACGCATACAGTATCCCTAGAGAAATGATGCCTGAAGCACTTAATGAAGCTCCCCCGAAATACCAAATCACACCTGTGAAAGCGATATTTCGTAATACAGACACTAAGTTATGCGAAGTTGCTGCATTTAAATTTAAAATTTTATTTTGATACTTAAAATAATCGCCATTTAATTCTTCAAACTCTTTTTTCGTTTCACGCTCTTGACGGAACGTTTGAATAATTGGCATCCCTTGAATCGATTCATTCACTGTACCGTTAATATCGGATAAACGTGAACGCATTTTATGATTGTATACAGATGCATACTTTCTATATAAAATCGCCCAAACAATTAAAATCGGGATAATTAATAAACAGAACGACGTAAGTTTCACATCGAGTAAAAATAGCGCTGCAAATATCCCGATAATATAAATGAAACTAGAGACGAATGTCGCAAACACTGTTACGTATAAATCCCGAATCGCCTCTGTATCATTCGTTACACGCGAAACGATTTTCCCTGCTGGTAAATGATCAAAGTACTTGATCGGTAACGTTTGAATATGAGAGAAGACGTCTTCCCTCATAATTTGAATAATTTTGTTTGCTGCCTTCTGCAAGAAAAACTGCTTTCCATATGCAAATAATGACACAATTACTAATAGAGCAAAATAGCCTCCACCAAGTAACAGTAGGGGGTTTATTTCTGGCTTATAAAACGCAAACACTTCTTCCTTCGTTAATGCTTTCGCTTTATACACTTGCACCGCCTTACCATTTTGAATGGTAATCATATCCCCTTTCACAGAACGTGTTCCTTCAATATTCACTTTATTTGGTACAAAGTAATATTGAAAACCGACTTGCATCACGCGTACTTCTTTTCCTTTTTTCTCACCTTGTTCAAAGCGATCACTTCGCTTATAATAGGCGCCATTATATGCAACAGCATCTTCACTCTTTTCTGTCTCATACCAAGATTTTTCTATCGCGACGATATGATCGTCAATCATCGTTTTAGCGACGAACGGACCGGCAAGCTCAGCGATAACAAAAATAAATAACATCGCCATCGCTGCAAAAATCGTCCCTTTTACTTTCATCGCATATTGAAACAATCGTTTTGAAACACTCATATTTTCACCCCACTATCCGCACTTTCATTTTCACCTTGTTGTCTTTCAAACTGCTCAGCATACCAGCCTCCGTTTCGAAGTAACTGGTCATGCGTGCCTTCTTCCATAACTTCGCCGTCATCCATAACGAGAATCCAATCTGCATGTTGTACGGCAGATAAACGGTGCGTCGTAATAATCGTCGTCTTTCCGCTTCTTTCCGTTCTTATATTTTCAATGATCGCCGCTTCCGTACGAGCATCGACAGCTGATAACGAATCGTCCAAAATTAATATTTCTGGATTTTGAATAACCGCTCTCGCAATCGAAATCCTTTGCTTTTGCCCTCCTGATAACGAAACACCTTTCTCTCCAACGAGCGTTTCTAATCCTTCTGGTAAAAACTCTAAGTCTTTTGTAAACGCAGCAATTTCAATGGCTTTCTCGAGCTCTTCTTCAGTCGCTTCCCTGTTTCCAAATAAAATATTTTCCCTCGCTGTTTTTGAGAATAAAATGTGCTCCTGAGGTACATATCCAATCCACCCGAGTACATTATCACTCGTCATTTTATCTAATGTCACATCAGAAACTGCAATATCCCCTTCTCCAAGCGGATATTGACGAAGAAGCTGACGTACAAGCGTCGTTTTTCCGCTTCCTGTTTTTCCGACAACCCCTAGCGTTTCTCCTTGTTTTAATGTAAAAGAAACCTTTTTTAAATTTTCTTCAGCTGATGAAGGATAGGAAAAAGAAACTTCATCAAACTGAATATAATCAGGATCTTGTACAAGCTTTGGATTTTTCGGATTCTTTACATCTGGTTCATATGCTAACGTTTCATTCACACGATCTAACGAAGCATTTCCTCTTTGCATAACATTAATTAATTCGCCAATTGCAAACATCGGCCAAATCATCATCCCTAAATACACGTTAAAGGAAACGAGCTCGCCAAGTGTCACCTTTGATTGAAATACAAGGTATGCACCGTACACTAAACCAATTAAATAACTAAGACCGACAAGCATTTTCACAGTTGGTTGGAATAACGCATCGATTCTTGCTACCTTCATATTCTTTTCGTAGACGTCATCTCCTAAATGATGAAATCTTTCCTGATCTGCGTTCTCTTGTACGTATGCACGAATCACGCGCACGCCAGCAATTGATTCAAGTACTTTATCATTCATATCACCGAACGCATCTTGCGCAACTGTAAACCTTTCATGCAATTTCTTTCCATATATATTCATCGCATATGCCATAATTGGCAGCGGTATAAGGGCCGCTAATGTAAGCTCCCAACTTATTGTAAATCCCATCATAAAAACGATTGTAAGCATATATAAACTAGAATCTACAAGCGTTAATATACCAAAACCAGCTGTCATAGCGATTGCTTTTAAATCGTTTGTTGCTCTCGCCATTAAATCGCCAGTACGATTTTTTTGATAAAACGTCGGTGTCATCTTGAGTAAATGCCCCATAAATTTCGAGCGCATCGTCTTCTCAAGTACGAATGCACCTCCAAACAATTGATGCTGCCAAACAAAAGTAAGACCATATCCAACTATCGTAACTCCTATTAAAATAAGAATAGACTCCATAATTGCTGCATTCGTTAACGTTCCTGTTTTTATATTATCAATCGTAACCCCTAGTACTTTTGGGGGAATGACTTCAACTATATTTACAATTAAAAGCGCACCAATTGCGATACTATATCTCTTCCAATGCTCCTTAAAAAACCATCTTAACTTTAGTAATACTGAAAACAATGTAACCTCTCCCTTCTCGTTTTCGTTTCACTCTCATTTCTTTATCCGCTATCCAAACCAATCACATTTACATTTCGTAACCCATACAATCTCATCACATTTTTCCACCTTCCAAATTTCAGTTTTATAGTAACCATACAAAGTATGGAAACAAGCAAATTGGACAAAAAAAAGCATACCGTCGCTTGACGATATGCACAAGAATGCATAAAAGCGTACGTTACGATATACGCAACGTACGCTTTTTATAAGACAAAAATGCCCTATATATCCGTACGGGTTGCGTAATGATATGAATGTTTTCCGTTATTTAACAGAGCTAAGCCCATTACATTTACGATTACAATCATTACGCACACCCCTTTCATTTATTTTCCATTTATAATCTTATAACTTCTTTGAGTATTCTGTCAATTATTTTTTTGCAAATTGAAGAAAATAGATACCAATCACGATAAAATGAAGAGGATTTATGACGAGATAAAGCAGTTTGAAATAAGGGAATCTTCTGTAAGAAAGGGCATACAAAATAAAAAAAGAATAAGAAATCGTTTTCACAAACATTTCATTTGAAAAATATTATCAAACCCCCTACAATCACCTTATACTCACTCTTACAAGTTGCTATTTTAGGAGGACTAATCATGACAACTAGCAATACGTACAAATTTTATTTAAACGGAGAATGGAGAGAAAGCTCTTCAGGACAAACAATCGACATTCCATCTCCATACTTACACGAAGTAATTGGTCAAGTACAAGCAATTACTCGCGGAGAAGTAGATGAAGCAATTGCTTCTGCAAAAGAAGCTCAAAAATCATGGGCTGAAGCTTCTCTACAAGATCGCGCAAAATATTTATATAAATGGGCTGATGAGCTCGTAAATATGCAAGATGAAATTGCCGATATTATTATGAAAGAAGTCGGTAAAGGATATAAAGATGCGAAGAAAGAAGTTGTTCGTACAGCTGATTTCATTCGTTACACAATTGAAGAAGCTCTACATATGCACGGAGAAAGCATGATGGGCGATAGCTTCCCTGGCGGAACAAAATCAAAACTTGCGATTATCCAACGTGCACCACTTGGTGTTGTATTAGCAATCGCACCGTTTAACTACCCAGTAAACTTATCTGCTGCAAAACTTGCACCAGCATTAATTATGGGTAACGCTGTTATTTTCAAACCAGCAACTCAAGGTGCAATTAGCGGTATTAAAATGGTTGAAGCACTTCATAAAGCTGGCCTTCCAAAAGGTCTTGTAAACGTAGCTACAGGACGCGGTTCTGTAATTGGTGACTACTTAGTAGAACACGAAGGTATCAATATGGTATCGTTCACAGGTGGTACAAACACAGGTAAACATTTAGCGAAAAAAGCTTCAATGATTCCACTTGTACTAGAACTTGGTGGGAAAGACCCTGGTATCGTTCGTGAAGATGCTGACTTACAAGATGCTGCAAACCATATCGTAAGCGGTGCATTCTCTTACTCTGGTCAACGTTGTACAGCTATTAAACGTGTACTTGTACACGAAAACGTAGCGGACGAGCTTGTTGAATTAGTAAAAGCGCAAGTAGCTAAACTATCAATTGGATCTCCAGAACAAGACAGCACAATCGTTCCATTAATTGACGATAAATCTGCTGACTTCGTTCAAGGCTTAGTTGACGACGCTGTAGAAAAAGGTGCTACGATCGTTATCGGTAACAAACGTGAGCGTAACTTAATTTACCCAACATTAATCGACCACGTAACTGAAGAAATGAAAGTTGCTTGGGAAGAGCCATTTGGCCCAATCCTTCCAATCATCCGCGTTTCTTCAGATGAGCAAGCAATTGAAATTGCTAACAAATCAGAGTTCGGCTTACAAGCAAGTGTCTTCACAAAAGACATTAACAAAGCATTTGCAATTGCTAACAAAATCGAAACTGGTTCTGTTCAAATTAACGGACGCACAGAGCGCGGCCCTGACCACTTCCCATTCATCGGTGTAAAAGGTTCAGGTATGGGCGCACAAGGTATTCGTAAGAGCCTTGAGTCTATGACACGTGAAAAAGTAACTGTATTGAACTTAGTTTAATCTTATATAGAAGCTGATCTAGTTTTAGATCAGCTTCTTTTTATTTCACGAGTTGTTTTTCCATAGGTAAATTCACACATTCTACAGAAATTTCATATCCTAGCCAACGCTCAGCAATATGTTCAAATGATAAAACAGAGCCTGTTGTAAAAAATCGATGCTTCGGATTCAAATTGTCAGACAGGATTCCTTTGTGCTGTAAAATTGTGCTTAATTCTATCGCTGTTTCTTCTGCAGAACTAATAATCGTTACATCTTCTCCTAGTTCCTTTTTTATATAGGACTCTAAAAGTGGATAATGCGTACACCCAAGAATTAACGTATCTATATCTTCTTTCGTTAATGGCAGTAAAGCTTGTTTCACTTGCTGCGTTACATATGCTGTATCTTCTAATTGATTTTCTACAACTGTAGCTAAAGTCGGGCACGCGTGACTATGCACTTCCAAATATGTATCAAGCTCGTGTAATGCTTTTTCGTACATATTAGACTGTATCGTACCTACAGTTCCAATTACTCCGATTTCCCCTTTCTTTGTCACTTTAATTGCCGCTCTTGCTCCCGGATGTATAACGCCAATAACCGGAATAGACAGTGCTTCTTGCAGCGCAGTCAATGCAGCAGCTGCAGCAGTATTACATGCTACCACTAGCACTTTTAACGGAAACTGTTTGAGGAACTCAACCATTTCAAATACGAAAGATTGTACCTCTTCTACACTTCTTGGCCCATACGGACAACGCTCATTATCACCAATATAATAAATGCTCTCTTTAGGCAATTGTCTTATAATTTCACTCGCAACTGTTAATCCCCCAACTCCCGAATCTAGCACACCTATTACTGAATGTTTATGACATACAGACATATACTTCATCCCCTTCTCAATCTTCTAGCGTCAATAACATTTATTATATTATGAAAATTCAATATTACATAATAATCCCTCTCTCTTTTAATCACAAACTCTTCTCTATAATCTGATTATTACTATATCCATTGACGTATAAAAATACATTTGTTACTCTTAAATACGTTAATTTAATATTTAAATCCTCATTCGTATCTCGGTGAGGTAGAGGTTGCAGTCATTAAGAGTATCATTTCAGGAGATGTAGTGGCATTGATGAAGAAATGAGAAAGGAATGATTGCCGAAGTAAGTCGTGTCCACCATGCACACTTGCTGGGTCTGCATTTAATAAGTGCAGAACTGTCACAAACGTTTCGTTTGTGGAGAGCTATCGAGAGGTATGTCGTGGGTTTCTTATAAGATAGAAAGCATGTAGCGGCAGATTACGTGCTTTTTTTGTTTTGTTTGGGACTTCTCTTCTCTAATCGGAAGACATACATATCTCCTCGCTTGACTTGGTTATACTAACTTTGGAGGTATTTTCTATGCAACAAAAAAAATGGGGCTTTTGGGTACTAACAGCTTTCGTTGTCGGTAATATGGTTGGCGCTGGAATTTTCATGGTGCCAAGTACGTTGGCACAAACAGCAAGCCCTCTCGGTGTCACTTTAGCTTGGTTAACAACAGGGTTTGGTGTTTTAATGCTAGCTCTTGTTTTCGGTAATTTAGCAATTCGTCGTCCTGATTTAACGACAGGACCACAAAGTCATGCATATGCTTTATTCTCAACACCAAAAAAGAAAAAAATGGCTGGTTTCAGTATGGTATGGGGATATTGGGTTGCAAACTGGGCAAGTAACGTTGCCATTATTACATCTTTCGCGGGATATTTATCACTCTTCTTCCCAATTATGAAAGATACACGACTACTATTTTCAATCGGTTCGTTTAACATAGAAGTCGGAAAACTAATTACATTTACGATTTGTTCCATCTTACTTTGGGGAACTCATATTATATTAACTAATGGTGTAAGCGGAGCTGGAAAGCTAAACTTCTTAGCAACAACAACGAAAGTAACTGGATTCCTTTTATTTATCGTCGTTACGTTATTTGCATTCGAAGCTTCTAAGTTTGGACAATGGTACACACCGATGATTGATAAATCAGGTGTATCACACGGCCTTCTTTCACAAGTAAATTTAGCTGCTCTTACAACGCTTTGGGCGTTTATCGGAATTGAATCAGCCGTTCTTTTATCAAACCGGGCTGTTTCTCCAAAAACGGTAAAACGGGCAACAGTTGCGGGATTACTTATTACAGTTGCAATTTACTTAGGAATTACAATTTTAACAATGGGTGTCCTTCACGTTGATACATTACAAGCTTCTGAACGTCCGTTAGCAGATGCACTAAATGCTGCAATGGGTCATGGCGGCGGGAAACTGATGGCATTGCTTGCTCTTACTTCCCTGTTCGGTTCTATCTTAGGCTGGATTTTATTAAGCTCAGAAGTACCGTATCAAGCAGCAAAAGAAGGTTTCTTCCCTTCCTTCTTCACGAAAACAAATAAAAAAGGGAGTCCAATTTATTCATTACGATTAACAAACATTATGTCGCAAGTGTTCCTATTCTCAACATTATCAGGAACCATTGCGGAAGCTTATACATTCGTTATTACCGTATCAACACTGGCCTACCTCATTCCATATCTCGTTTCACCGATCTTCCAGTTAAAACTAGTCGCAACTGGTGAAACGTATAAAAATGAAATGCGGGCAAGAATTACGGATGGTATAGTCGCAGTTATTGCACTTTGCTACGCACTATGGGTTATTAAAACGGGCGCATCCGATATAAAAACGTTCCTTCTCGGAATTGGTTTATTCGTAATCGGCTTTGCCTTCTATCCATTAATGAATCGTGATCAGAAAAAAAATAACGAAAAGAAAAACGGGCAAGTTGCATAACGCAATTTGCTCGTTTTTTCTTTTGTAAAACATATATAATAGAACAAAGAGGTGAAAAACATGTCAATTGAATCACTATGGAGCAGTCGCTTCCAACAACATATGCAAAACATCATTACATACTTTGCACGTATGATTAACGGTTTATTATATAGCTTTATCTTTATTTCATGCGTTGGTGCATACTACTATGCTCAGTTTCTAAAAGCATCTCCTTCTAAAGGAATATCTTTACTACTCATCACGATTGTACTTACATTCATTATAACGAGATGCCCGATCCGTACATTTATTCAAAAACCTGATGCTGTCTATTTGCTTGCATTAGAAGAGAAACTAACATCTTATTTTAAAAAATCTCTTCTATATAATTACATCATTCAGATTTTCCCATTATTATTTACGTTCCTTATTCTCGTTCCGCTTGCTATGCAATCATTACAATTAACTGTACCGTTCTTATGTACAATCTTTATCGTTTTAATGATTACGAAAGCTTGGAACCTGTACATATATTGGATGTGGCGTGATAGCCATGAAAAAAACATATGGTTCATTATTCGTATTGCTTGTAACGCCCTAATCATTTACATGCTATTTTACTCGGCACATGTTCTCATATTAGGCGGATTGCTCTTACTACTTGCTTTCCTACTTCTATATACGAAAAAACAGCCTACAAAACGAATACCGTGGGATTACATAATCGAGCAAGAAGAAAAAATGGTTGTTCGCTTTTATCAATTTGCTAGCATCTTTACTGATGTTCCGCAACTTAATAAGCAAGTAAACAAAAGAAAATGGCTTACAAATTGGATTGAACCTTTATTACATAAAAAGCGAGCAACTTTCTTCTATTTACATACACTAGCATTTTTACGCGGGAATGATTATTTCGGTATATATATTCGCTTAGGGTTGATTGGTGCCTTCGCCTTATATTTTATACCAAACACATACGTAAAAGGCGCTATCGCATATATCGTCCTATATATGATTTCTATGCAGCTTCGTTCCCTGTGGAAATATTTTTCGGGAAATATTATTGTAGCATTGTATCCAATTGATACTGAAAAACGAATGAATCAATTTCTTCGCTTAATCTTTATATTACTAAGCATTCAACTCATTGTATTTTCGAGTGTTATACTCATTGCTACAGGACAATTACTACATACCTTGATTATTATGATAATCGGGGTAATCTGGATTAAATTTATTATTGTACCAAAAACGAAGCAACGTGTTTCTTCGTTTTAACGAAAAGAATTATCTTAAAAGCCAAGGAGAAAATAAATTATCTCCTTGGCTTTTTTATTTTTCTTCCTCAAACAACCGATATTTTATGATTTTTACATACAAAAACGATAATACATGTTTACGTCCTAATAAAAAGGGTATTTATTAAATTAACAGGGCAAAGGAACTGGAGGGAATGAAAAAACATGAATTAAAGTTTCACTTTATAAAAGGCATTGCTCAAGGATGATTCTGGAACCGATACTATAATATAAGGAGCTGACTGGAATGAGTAAAAAAATTGCTATTTTAATAACGGATTATTTCGAGGACACAGAATACACAGAGCCAGTGGAATCTTTTAAGCAAAAGGGATATGAATTAACAACTATTGAAATGGAAAAAGGTAAAACGGTACACGGTAAGCAAAGAAAAAGTGAAGTCGTAATTGATAAAAGTATTGATGATGTTTCTCCAGAGAACTTTGATGCCCTCTTCATACCGGGCGGATTTTCCCCAGATATACTTCGTGCAGATGAGCGTTTTGTTCGCTTTAGCAAAACATTTATGGATGCGGAAAAACCCGTTTTCGCTATTTGTCACGGACCTCAGCTACTCATCACTGCACAAACACTTGAAGGACGCGATGTGACTGGATATAAATCCATTGAGGTCGATTTGAAAAATGCTGGCGGAAACTTTCATGATAAAGAAGTAGTCGTATGCCAAAATCAGCTAGTCACAAGTAGACAACCGGAAGACATCCCCGCTTTTATTGAAGAATCGTTGCGTATATTAGGATAGCTACTTTGGTTAACCTCTTTTATTTGTATGAAAAACAAAATGTAATCAGTGGGGGATTTTTTTCATCCCCCACTGATTATTAGTTCACACTAATCGCGTGTTTATGGGCAACCCGACTCCCACAAATACACCTCTTATCTCACTCTAAAATTCCCAATCACTATTCATAGGCAGTTCTCATATAGTGAAAATGACTATATAATTCCTATCCATAAGTTAAATCATGATTTTACACATATATAAATACAAAAGATGGGAGCCTAACTATGAACAATACTCCACCTTCAACGCCCCCAAATCCAACGGAAACGAATAATAATGAAGTGAGCTTACAAACGTTACGCGTCATTGGGCTTATTGTACTGATTAGTGGCTACATATTAGTAGCGCTTTCTGAAGTAGGAACGTTAAAAAATCTTTTACTACAGCCGAATACCACTCCAAATTTAGCTGAAGTTGATCCGTTTTAAAAATGGTATAAAAAGCGCTCCTCATTATAACTGGTTCGCTTTTTATATCGTTTCACTTTACCCGATCTGAGAAACCTTCCCTTCATCTTGATATTTCTCTTTCCCTATCGCCTTCATAAATAATAAA
The DNA here is from genome assembly GCF_016483245.1 of Bacillus cereus group sp. N31. Taxonomy (NCBI): domain Bacteria; kingdom Bacillati; phylum Bacillota; class Bacilli; order Caryophanales; family Bacillaceae; genus Bacillus; species Bacillus cereus group sp. N31. The sequence continues at coordinate 212,418 of NZ_JAEHCH010000005.1, forward strand.
ATACTGCTCATACCAACAATAAAGTACAGAGCACTCATGCCCCAAGATGCAATAAATGAACCTAACATAACACCTAATGCCCCGTTCATTTTCGCCATTTGAAAGACCATCCCGTTAATCGCCATATAAGAACCTCTTGCCTCATCCGGCACCATATCCGCCATAATAGATTGACGAACCGGCACATACATTATCTCTCCTACCGTTTGGAAAAGCCCAGCAATTAATAAAATCGATAAGCTATTGCTCGTTCCGAGTATTGTAAATCCAATTGTATAAATGAATAAACCTACATATAAGATTTTCAAATCGTTGAAGCTTTTCAGCATTTTAATAAGGAGTGCCGAACATAACACAACTAAAATTGTATTCTCTGCTGAAATCCAGCTCATCATTCGAATACCTGTTAAATCAAACGTAACACCATTCCCAAAGAAAAAGTGCACCGTTTCAAATTCCTGCTGCAAACGTACTCCTAAATAATTATTAACCTGAAACTCTAAAGATAATGTACATATACTTGCTGCACAAAAAATTAAAAACGCTTTATCTTTCATTACAACTTTATAACTATCTGCCATATCTTTTAAGACATTTTTCTTCTCTACTGTTTTTCTCGCTACATACACCTCTTCCATATATACAGCCATTACATATAAAGTAATAATGGCAACAAGTGTTAATACGATAAACAATTGTAATCTATAGTTTTCAAATAGTAGTCCTCCAAATATCGCTCCAATTGCAATGGATAAATTAATCGCCCAGTAGTTAATGCTGTACATCACTTTTCGATTTTCCGGTGTACTCACATCAATTAACATCGCCTCTGTCGCAGGATTCATAAGACCAGATCCTAAACTATTCACTAACATAAAGATAAATGTTAGCCACGGTGAATCTACATAATCTGAATTTGCAATCCCCATACAAGCGATTGAAATGACTTGTATACTTTGACCGATAATCATTACTTTTTTACGACCAAGTCGATCCCCAACATATCCACCGTATAAACCAATTACTAATGAAGCTATTACATTAATAAGTAGTAACGCACCAGCAATTGCACTACCTAATTTTATTGAAAAATAAATCGCCATAAATGGAAAAATCATCGTGGATACAGTACGTGTTAAAAACGAAGTTATAATTCTAATTTTTATATTTCGATGCATACTCCAAAACCCCATTGTTTCCCCCTCCTTATGCTTACTTATTTTACTTTGAAAAAAAGGAAGAAAAAGGTTAGAATATTCTAAAGAGTTTCCCCTTTTATAATAGAAGGAAGTGTATATATGAAAATTATGGACTATTACATTAGACTAAGACTACATGCACAAGATCAACAAAATATTCGAAATAGCTTACAAGAATTAGCGGATGTTTTATATTGCAGTACGAAAAACGTAAAGATTTTATTAAAGAAAATGAGCGAGGAGCAATTAATTAACTGGACTCCAGGGCGAGGCCGCGGGAATAAAACGGAAATTCTATTTATACATAATTTCGTAGAAGCGATTGAGTCCTATACAGATGAACTGTTAGCGCAAGAAAAATTAAAAGATATCTTTCTTCTTTTAAAAGAACCCCTACCCCTTGCACTTCAAAAAAAGATAGAAAATAAACTACATCATCATTTTGGATACGAACCTTCAAATGATATGTACGACATATTAAAGATTCCTATGTCGAGAAAGATATTTCCATTAGATCCGGCTTTTGTGGCTGTAACTACAGAGAGCCATCTTACGAGTCAAATTTTTGATACGTTAGTCGTTTATAACGATGTTACTGAAAAAATGGAACCACACATTGCGCATACGTGGGAATTAAGTGAAGACAGGCTTACGTGGACTTTTTATTTACGAAAGGATGTATATTTTCATAACGAAACAGTTTTAACTTCTAAAGATGTACGATTTTCATTTGAAAGACTAAAAGAAATTCACTCTCCTTTCGAATGGTTAACAGAAGAAATTGTTCAAATTGAAACACCATCACCATTGCAAATTCGATTCCATTTAGCAAAACCAAATTTATTTTTCTTACACTATGTAAGTTCCATACAACTAGCAATTTTGCCACATGATGCTAGTATTGAAAATCATCATTATATAGGTACTGGACCTTTCAAACTTGCTCATTACTCTGAAGATAATATCGTGTTCGAGGCGTTCACTCATTATTTTAAAGAGCGCGCGTTATTAGACCGTATTGAATTTTGGGGTATTCCTGATCATGTACAAATCGATGCTGATTATGAACTACCAAATGAAGAAGAAAATGAAAGGCATAATATACAAATAGAAGAAATAGGTTGTATTTATGCTAGCTTCAACTTAAAAAAAACCGGTCCTCATCATGACATGTACTTTCGAAAGGCTTGGAGAGAACTATATGATGTTGAAACGATAATTCGTAGCATAGAAGGTAGACGAACAATTGCTGCATCAAGCTTTTTCCCTGAAAGAAGTCGCCAAGTTCCTAATAGGTCCTACTCTTTAGAAAAAGCGAAAGAGTATTTGAAAAAGAGTACCTATAATGGAGAAACGATACATATTTATTTCTTCGCATTTAAAGACAGTGCAAATGACGCACATTTCCTAAAAGAACGTTGCGAACAATTAGGAATACGCGTAGAACTTCACCCATTTCTCGTTTCAGATTATATGGATTGTTCTATCGATAAACATGCCGATATTATTTTCATGGGAGAAGTGTTTGCTGCTGATCATGAACTCGCATTCTTAAATGTGTTTAAAAATAAAAGTTGCTTCGTAAATCGATTTATGGACCCACACTATGAAAAACAAATTAACTGTTTGCTAGATACATTTTTACTAGAGGAAAATAAAGAAAAGCGTTATGAGCTCATGTATGAGATTGAAGAGTTTTTACAAGCAGAACACATCATTTTATTTAACTATCACGTTTTAAAAAGAAAAACATATCCTTCTGCTTTAAAAAACGTAACGATTGATTCATTCGGTTGGGCAAATTTTGCAAAGTTATGGATACAGCCATCCATGTCTTAAAATGTGAGTCATTATAAAAGGAGAGGAACTATGAAACGCAACCTAGAAAAAAGACTTTCCTATCTATACACAGGTGAGTTATTTTCAGTCATTACTTTTATCTTCACAAGTTACTTACTTAATTATGCTTATCCTACATTACATTTATATTCCCTATATTCTTTTTGGGTCTCATTTCTTCTTTTAGAGTTTATCTTATTACAAGGAGTAATTTACTGGTACGTAAAGTGGAAACGACTAAAAAAAGAGAAAACATCTGTTACGCCCATTAGGATGATTCAATATTTAAAAATACTTAAAAAGATAAATATAGCATTAATTATCACGGGATTTATTACGTTTACTATTGATTTTGTAATTTGGTATCCCCACTTACCTTTAGGTGGGCTATCATTCACCCTATTTATTTATATTTTTGCATTACTTGAGTACATTAACTATTATCATACTCAGCTTTCATACGATAACATCTCTGATATGAAACATTTAATCAAATCAAAAAAACTAAAGCAGTCCTGTATAAGTAAAGATTTTCAACGTATTTCATAAAAGAGAAGGTACTACATCCTTAGTAGTACCTTCTTCACATACAAATATAAACTATTATTTAATTACTTCATCTAAGTGATCTTTCAAGTTTAATAAAAACTGCTCAATATCCGGATTCTTCACCACATCATAACAAGCAAAACTCTGTAACGGACTCATACCGAGAAACTTCTGCACACGGTGTAAATGACTAAGCGTAGATTCTAAACTTTCTCCTTCAAAAAACTTCGTCTTATCTCCAAATGCTTTTTCAGGTGCATTCCAAGTTGTAGAAAACATATATTGCTTCTCTTTTAGTAAACCACCTGTTCCATATTCATCAGCACCTTTAAAGAACAAACCGTATTCATACACTTCATCCATATATTTTTTAAATAGTCCCGGTACACTAAACCAATAAATTGGTGTTTGATAAATCACAACATCCGCCCATAAAAACTTCTCTTGCTCTTCTTTAATACTATAGCCATCTTGAATCGTTGTTGTTTTCACATGATGATTCTCGCTTAATACCGTTACCATATAATCAACTAACGTTCTATTTAATCGTCCTTCTTTCGTACCGTATTTCTCATGTCCATTTATTATAAAAATATTTTTCATCGCTTTTCTCTCCCCTATATAATCTACTCTTCAGCTATTAAGCCCAGTTGCTGCTTTAGCGTAAGATTATCTTCTAAATGCCAATCTTCCGTTATCATTCCGTCTTTCACATGCAAAATATCAATGGCGAAAAAATTGATTTTCTTATCATTATGCGTTCCTGTAAAAGAAAGACGAGCTGTTACTTTATCACCAACGACTAATAAATCTTCAATCTCGCAATGTATATCAGGAACGACTTTACGAAAATTTTGCGCCGCAACCTTTAATCCTTCAGTGCCTTGCGGACGACCTTTCGGTAATGTATTATCAAAGAAATTTTCCGTAACAGTCTGCGGAATAAGCTCCTCTTTACCTGTATCCCAAAATGCGTAAAAACGCTGCGCTGCATGAACCATTTCTGTCGCTTCCTTTTTACTTAATGAAGAATCAATTGTCATTGCTTTTGGCTTTGGCATTTCTTTTAATAACTGAATTTCAGTTTTTTCTTCCACGCCGCATGCTACAAGTACAATACAAACAACAAACAAACTAAGGAACATAAACAATTTTTTCATACTCATGGAAATCACCTCCTCTTCATCTAAACCCTTTTTATTTCATATTGCTATTGTATATGCACTAACTTCCTTTATGGAAGTAGTGATATTTTTTTCATATAGTTACCAAAAGTATAGTTTTGTGATACTATAAAGCAAATTCATTCAAAAAATTTTTATGGAGGCTAGTTCCATGAACAATATAGATTCAGTTGTATTAACGAAAGGTTTACCTGGCATACCTTGTCCTATCGCTAAAACGCTTGACGTAATCAGTACAAAATGGACGTTTTTAATCATTCGTGACCTTCTTATTGAAGGAACTTTACGTTTTAGTGATTTACAAAAATCAATGGACGGCATTAGCCCAAAAACATTATCGCTTCGCCTAAAAGAATTGGAAGCACAAGGGATTATAACGCGAAAAGTATATCCAGAAGTTCCGCCCCGCGTAGAGTACACTTTAACGGATAAAGGAAAGCAATTAGAGGGGATTTTTATTGAATTAAAGCGGTTTGGATTAAGTTTATAAACGAAAAGCCCCTTACCATACAAATAGTAAGAGGCTTTTCATTATTCACTACATTACTTCGCAAAACTTTCAGCTAGCTGTTTCTCTCTCCACATAAATGTAATGCCGAGACCAACGATTAAAACAACTCCTGAAAATGCATATGGATAATGAATATTCATATCAAATAATATTCCGCCCATAGCAGGTCCTGCGATATTTCCTAAACTCGTATACGTTGAGTTCATACCAGCAACAAATCCTTGCTCTTTTCCAGCTGCTTTTGATAAAAACGTCGTTAAAGCCGGACGAAGTAAATCAAATGCTAGGAAAATGAAGCAAGTAACGAGCAGTACAACCCAATAATTAAAGACTACAGTTGAAACGAAGGCTAACACTGCCCCCACAATTAAACATATTTGAATTAACACTTTTTCACCAAACATGTCAACTAATTTTCCAAACATAAATACTTGCACAACTACCCCAAAGATTGAACTAATTGTAATAATTGCAGCAATATCTTTCGGCGTGAAACCAAATTTATGATCAGAAAACAGACTAAACACAGTTTCATATGCCGATAAACCGAATGCAAGTACAAATACGATAATAAATGCGATTGCATACATTGGGTTTAATGATTTCTTTAAATCTCCAATAAAGCTTGATTCTTTCGTATTAGAAGAAATTTCTGCAAGCTCTTCTTTCGTTAACGGTTCTTTTAAAATAAAGATCGAAATCACACATGCTACAAAAGCAATCACTGCTGCCACAAAGAACGGCACACGTATTCCGTATTCTGCAATAAACCCGCCGATTCCAGGCCCTATAATAAATCCAGTGCTAATAGCTGCTGAAAGATAACCCATCGCCTTTGGTCGTTCCTGAATCGATGTAATATCCGCAACATATGCTGTAACTCCCGGCATAATAAACGCAGCACTAACTCCGCCTAACACCCTCGCTACATAAAGCATCCACACATCTTTTCCTAATCCAAAAAGAAGCTCTGAAACACCAAAAATAAATAATCCAATGATTATCATTTTCTTCCTACCGTAAAGATCGACCCAACGACCTGTAATTGGTGAAGTTATGAGCTGAGCCATTGCAAACACTGCAACGAGATAGCCCATCGTTTTACCTGTTAAATTCATATCATTCATAAAGGACGGCATAACCGGAATGATTAACCCAATCCCTAAAAAAGCGATAAATATATTGCTTAAAAGAATGACCAATACCATCTTTTGTTCTTTTATCGGTTTCTTCACTTTTTAACACCTCTTCCCGTAAGTTCCTCTCAAAAATAATGCCCAAGAAACTTTTTCTTTATCCTGCTATTTGTGGGCTAATAATGAGTGGAGATACCCCCACTCATTAAAGTTTCACTTTATCCTTCCACACATACACAAATACAGGGTGAATGACTATCATTCAGTTTTTCGTAGAAATGAACCTATCCTCTTAAGATAGGTTCACCTAACTGTTTTGTCCCCATTAATGCGGGCTAATAATCAGCAGGGAATGCCCTACCAATTAAAGTTTCCCTTTATTTCTTTATATGTAGTGCATGTATTAAAAAATCTAGTACTTCTGCCTTTTGAAGCTCCACTTGCTCATCATCTTTATGATCGTATAAATAAACTTGTTCCGCTGCTGATTCAACAAGAGCGATAAATAACTTGGCTGTTCGCTCTGCGTGAACCGAATCACGAATTTCACCAGCTTCTTTTGCCTCGCTTAAAAATTCGCTTAGCCACATATAAAGAGGCTCATATACAGCTTCCCATTCTTTTATATGTTCAGTAGATGCAAGACCCGCATACATTAATGCTTGTATTTCACGATATTCAGCTATAAAGTTAAACACTGCATCTATTACTTGCTCAACTTTACTTGAAAAAGATGCATCGTTCTGTACTTTTTCTTTCACTGCAAGTATCATCTTCTCAACCATCACTTCTGCTATTGCAGGCATAACAGATAGCTTAGAAGGAAAATATAAATAGAAAGTTCCTTGTGCAATGCCAGCCAATTTCACGATATCAGAAATCTTCGTTTTTTCAACGCCCTTTTCCTGAAACACTTCAATAGCTGCATAGACAATTTTTTCTTTTTTATTCATCATCTAAACCCTTTCAAACACATATTGAATGACTGTCACTCATTTTATAAAATAACTAGCTGTACTGTCAATCATCATGTACTTTCATAATAAAAATCTCCCAACAGATCGTTAGGAGATTTAGCTTTACTATCCTTTTCTTATGAAAGGGCCTTTAATCCTGTAACTCCACATACGATAAGAGCTACGCTAATCAAACGTGCCTTACTTTTCGATTCACCAAACAGAAACATATTTAATAAAACTGCGCCTGCTGTTCCAATACCAATCCAAACCGCATAAGCCACACTTACTTGTAAAAACAAGAAAGAAGTGTATAAGAATGCGAAGGAAGTTGCAAATCCACCTATATAAATCGCTCCATTTGCTAACGTCTTATCTTTACTATACATTTTAAGACCTATCACACCTACTATTTCACTAATTGCGGCACAAAATACGAAAATCCAACCCATTTTTAAGCAGCTCCTTTCACAATTTCTTCCGCGGTTTCTTCTTTATTATCAGCCAGTTTTAAACCGATAACACCCGCTACGACCATCACGATAAAGAATAGTTTCCCTACACTGAAACTGCCGCCGAAAAGGAATACATCCATTAGGAAAGTACCTACCGTACCAGCTCCGGCAAACACAGCATATACAGTCCCTGTTGCAAGATGTTCGCACGCTTTAGAAAGAAAATGAAAATCAACAGCAATAACTCCTACAATAACGACCCAATGCCACCAAGTATGGGCTGTATTAAAACCAAACACCCAAAATATTTCAAAGATACATGTTAATATCACATATAACCAAGCTTTATTTTTCATACTTACCACCTCTTATGACTGACTATCATTCATTTTGTTTTAAAAAAATATAATCTTTACTACTATATAAAAATAACTATCATCCTCATTTATTATTATATTTGTTCCGTTATAAAACTAACTACATTCAAAAATGATTTGATGTACTTTTAACATCCTTAATCAATGAATTCTCATCTTGCCTAACCTTCTTGTGTGCATCAAAAAATATATTATTAGCACCCTTTCAAAAGTTAAAATGACTGAATGTCATTCATTACTATTGTATGTGAACAATTCACAATATGTCAACCGTGAATTTTTATAATGAATATGGATAGAAAAAATACTAATAAATATGTTACGAATCTTCTATGGGAGTTTATTTTTCTTGGTTTGATGGGCATGTGATGGTGTCTTTTCTTTTTTCTAAACGAGAGTTTTGACTTAAAAAAGATAAATTCCCAATGGATTATTGCCATGAATATATGGATAAAGTTCATCAATATATTTATAAAAAGGAGGAATTCAAATGAGGAGAGATGATAGTAAGATTGGTCACTTTACATCTGAAAAAGGAAGGGAAGACTTTCAAACTGCCTACGATGAATCAATGGCACTTCTTCCAAATCCTAACGATACGAAGGATATAAAAACTAAATATGGCACAATTCGTGCTTATTACTTTACTAAAGAAGAAAACCAACATAAGGAACCAATACTCTTACTCCCTGGGCGTGGTGCATCTACTCCAATGTGGGTACCTAATTTAGAAGGACTAAGGGAGAAAAGGCCCGTTTACACGATAGATTTACTCGGTGAACCTGGAATGAGTGTGCAAACGAAGGTGATTGAAAACCAAAAGCAACAAGCAGAATGGTTAAATGAAGTAATTGAAGGATTAGGTTTAGAAAAAGTTCATATCGTAGGTGTCTCCATTGGAGGTTGGACAACAATGAATTTGGCCAGATATAATCCAGAGCATATTGCTACGGCTAGTTTATTAGACCCAGTCTTTGTATTTGCGCAAATGCCCATAAAGATGATTCTTGCATCTATCCCAGCTTCCGTCCCTATTGTACCCAAGTTTATAAGAGAAAAGATGTTAAGCTATGTATCTAGAGGAGCAAAAACAAATGACGATGAGCCTATCGCTAAATTAATCGAGTCAGGTATGCGCAACTATAAACTTAGAACGCCAGCGCCTGATCTATTTAGTAAAGAAGACTTAAAAAATATCAATGTTCCAGTGCTTGCATTAATGGCTGAAAAAAGTACAATGCACAATTCAGTAAAAGCAGTTGAAACTGGGAAAAAATACGTTAAAGATATCGATATAGTTAACTGGAAAAATGCATCTCACGCAATCAATGGTGAGTTCTCTAACGAAGTTAATGCTAGAATCCTTGATTTTGTAGAAAAACATTCTAATGACAACTAAGTTGAAAGTGGAAAATATGTTGTAATAACAACTTTATCTCTATATAGCTATTTAAGAGAATTCAGCTCATTTTTTCATTTTGGGATATTTGCTTTTCTTAACTTGATGGTTATGTGGTGGTACCCCACATCCATCAACTTAAGGATTTAGACTATTTTTGAAGTTAAAAGCACGTTACTATTTTCTTATGTTAATGAGAAAG